>JASFHG010000573.1:0-3222 GCA_050123355.1 Planctomycetia bacterium | reverse complement strand
CTATCGAGAACATGGCCCGGTCGGCTTTTCCCCGTTCATCAAATCGGTAAGCGAAATGGGGAACCAGATCCGCAACTACTCGTGCTATACGTGGCTCAACGGCAGCTTTCTCCTCGACTGGCTTATCCATAATTTGGACGTTGCTTGCTGGGCAAAGGATGCCTGGCCTGTCGCGGCTCAGGGACAAGGTGGTCGTCAACTCCGCGAGGAACCGGACCAATTGTTCGATCACTACGCGGTCGAGTATGCCTTCCCCGACGGAACGCGTCTCTTCGCACAAGGACGACACATGACCAACTGCTGGGGTTTCTCCGGCGACGTGATCTATGGCACCAAAGGTTGTGCTTATTTGGGAGAAGGAATCAATAAACCCGAAATTTTCAAAGGTCACAATCGCGATATCAAAAATCGAATTTGGAAATATTCCGGCAAAATCAAAAGCAAGTCAAGCTCCTATCAGCGTGAGCACGACCTGTTTTTTGACGCGATCCGCAACAATCAGCCGTACAACGAGACGGAACGATGCGCCTATGCGGCGATGGTCGGTATCCTCGGTCGCATGGCCGCGTTTTCGGGCAAAATAATCACCTGGGACGAAGCGATGAAATCGGACCTGAAGCTGGCTCCCAACCTGGAACAAATCACCAGCCTCGACGATACGCCACCGGTCGTCGCGGACGCCGAGGGTAAATATCCCATCGCGGCACCCGGTTTTACCAAGGTGCTCTAAAATTCGATAAAACGTTCAAGGGATTCTTCGTGAAAAAGTTTTGGCTCATACTTCTGCTTTGGACTTTCTGGGCACCCATCGGTTTTGCCGAGGAAGTCCAGGTTACCAAAAAATCGGCCGTGCATCGGGCTACGCCCGTCAAGCAGACCGTGTTTGAGTATCGGCATCTCAAGGTACCCTACAAACCGTACGTGTCGAAACTCTGCACGCCTTCCGGCATCAATATTTTGCGAGACGCCCCATCGGATCACAAACACCATCATGGGCTGATGCTCGGTTTCACAATCGATGGCGGTAATTTCTGGGACGAAAAAGTCAAACGCAAACCAGGCACACAAAAAACCACAAAAACCGAAGCCACAAAAGACGGCCAGCTTGTCTCGACACTCGACTGGATCAAATTCGACGGCAAGAAAGTAGCCACCGAAAAACGAACGGTTACCACAATACCGCTCGAAGAAGTCGAAGCGACCGTGCTCGATTGGAATTCTACGCTTAGTTGTCCCAATGATCTTAAGAAAGTCAACATCACGGGCCGCCATTTTTTCGGGCTCGGATTACGGTTTGTCAAGTCGATGGACAACGGCGGCCGATTCTTCTTTGATGAGAAACATGGCAAAAGCTGTGTGGTTCGTGGCGACGAACGAGTCACCCAAGCACACTGGGCGGCTTACACGGCCAAGGTCGACGGCAAGCCGGTCACGGTCGCGATCTTCGACTCGCCCGAAAACCCGCTCCCGATGTACGCTTTTACAATGGGAGACAATAGCCCTCACTTTGCTTATCTAGCCGCCACGCTTAATTTATATCGGCGAGAGCCTCTTGAATTCCAGGCCGGTAAACCGTTGACGCTCCGATGGGGCGTCGCTCTTTGGGACGGTGAAGCGACTCCCGCCACGGTCGAAGCGGCATATCAGGCTTGGTTACAAACAAAATAGTCAAACACTCTCTTTAGCCGTCGAGCTTGCTCGTCGCTTTCTAACGTGGGGACAAGCCCCACCGCTAACGGTTGAATATCAAGCAAAACTCTACATTAAAATGTGCCCGCTTGCACAGTTGGCGTTCTGACCCCATAATAAAGGTATGAACGTTATCAACCTTGACCATAATGCAACCACGACCGTGGCCCCCGAAGTAATCGAAGCGGTCGCTCGCGTCCACCGCGATGGCTTGGCCAATCCGGCCTCCGGCCACCGGCTCGGGCAGCGTGCCCGCCAGACGCTAGAAGCGGCTCGTGAGGCGATTGCCGAGCTTTTGGGAGCCGATCTCACCGACCGGAAGCCCGATCGACTCGTTTTCTGTGCAACCGGAAGCGAAGCGAACAACTTGGCGATCCTCGGTATGGTCCGAGCGGCAACCTCTCTGAGAAATACCGCTCAAAAAACGGCCAAGGGACACCTGATTTTCTCCGGCATGGAACATTCGTGCATCGTCGGGGCAATCGAGCGGCTTATCGACGAAGGGAACGATGTCGATGCGCTGGGCGTTCATCCTGACGGGACGGTTCGCGTAGAACGTTTCAAGGAACTACTCAGAGATCAGACGCGACTTTGTACTTGTCTCCTGGCCAACCACGAGACGGGCGTCATTCAGCCGATCGGCGAGCTGGCTCGTCTCTCGGCGGACGCGGGCATCCCGCTCCACACCGATGCGGTTCAAGCAGTGGGCAAGCTCCCGATCCGCTTCCGCGAGTTGGGCGTTTCCTCGATGAGCGTCGCCGCCCACAAATTTCACGGCCCTCCGAGCATCGCCGCCTTGCTGCTTCGGCATGACGTAACGATCGAGCCGGTGCTTTTTGGAGGAAACCAGCAGTACGGCCTGCGGCCGGGTACGGAACCGGTGGCGCTGGCGGTCGGCATGCGGACGGCGTTGGAACTGTTTCAACGGCGGCAGGAAGAAGAAATCGATCGGATGTTGGCGTTACGCGACCGATTCGAATCGAGCTTGAAAAAAGAGCTGCCCGAATTGATCATCCACGGCCTCCAAGCCGAGCGGTTGCCCCAGACCGTAAACATCGCGTTCCCCAACATCAACAACGGCGAGGCCTTCTTCACCGCCTTGGACCTTGCGGGAATCGCCTGTTCGATGGGCTCGGCGTGTCAGACCGGGGCATGCCAACTTTCGGTCACGCTTCTGTCGATGGGTGTTCCACATCGCCTTTCGAATCGATCGTTCCGCTTCAGTTTCTGCAACACGACCACCGAGCAAGAGATCGACGAAGCCGTTCGTATCATCATCCGAACCTATCGCAGCCAACAGAATTAGTACTGCGGCGTCAACACAACGTATCTACAAAAAAAGGCACGTCAAACGGCAGATGTTTGACGTGCCTTCCTTTCGGACAGCTTATTGCGGTCAATCTGTCCTCATTGTTAGCGATTGAAGCTAGCGTCTGAAGTATTGTTATACGACGTATGGACCACTTCATTTCCCGTGGGGGTCGGATAAGATGAGGTCGGTACGCCATAGTTCGGCGCTGTCGTACCCGGCGA
>JASFHG010000572.1:0-3226 GCA_050123355.1 Planctomycetia bacterium | reverse complement strand
AGTGGGGCAATTTTACATAGCGTCCTTTATCACCGAACAGGATTTTCCAATCGACGTCATACCCTTTGGTGAAGAGTTGGACCAGATTGCCCATGATCTGGGCCTGCTCTTCTGTTTTCCGCCTGAGGGAGTGAACCACGACACCTTTGACTTTTCGCGCGTCGAGCCCTTTTTCGATGTTGCTCGACAGGATCGGATGGGGGCTTATCTCCACGAACGTGCCGTATCCCTCCTCAATCATCTTCAATATCGTGGGATAGAAGAGCACTGTCTGACGGATATTCTTCGCCCAATACTCGGGCACCAGCGCCGTGCCGTCAATACGCCCGCCGGTAACCGTGGAATAGAGGTCTATCTCCGTTTTGCCGCAGTCGATGGGTGGATTCCAGGAACGCTGCATGCATGCGGGCAGTCGCGTTGAGCGCTTCCTTTGTTTTTGCGCTGAGGACGTATGGGAGCCACTTCCTTTTGTCGTCTCTCTTCTGGTCGGGCGGTGTCGGGTTATGGGACCTGAGCACCACGTGGGCGTTGGCGCCGCCGAAGCCGAAAGCGTTGATACCGGCGTAAATGTGATCGCCCTTTTTTGAGATGGGTGTAACCCCGGTGGGCACCGCGATGTTAAGCCCCTCGAAATCGATCTTGGGGTTGGGGTTGTTGAAGTGTAGGTTCGGGGGCACCTCGCCGTGGTGAAGGGAGAGGGTCGCCTTGATGAGCCCCGCGAGCCCTGAGGCCGGCTCCAGATGTCCGATGTTGCTCTTTACCGATCCCACCAGACAAGTATCATCGCGGTGGGCCCCCACGACCGTTCCGATACTGGTGGCCTCGGTGGGATCGCCGAGTGCGGTACCGGTGCCGTGCGCTTCCAACATGTCGATGTTTTCGATGAAGCCCCCCTCCTTTACATTTATTCTCCCGATGACCTTCGGATTGGGATAGTAAAGAGCGTCCTTGTCCCAACGATCCGCCGGAATGTCGCAAATGGCGTCGGTCTTGTTCTTCAGCATCTCCCAAAAACGGCAGGGGCTCGTCGACTGGCCTGGGAAATGGCAACCGATGCCGATAATGGCAATAGCGTCTTCGCTGTTGGATGGATTCTTGGGGTTCATCAGCTAAACTGCCTTTCTTCTAGTTTGTCTCGACAGTGTCCCCTCTGCTTCGGGGCGGGGTATGACTCAAGTCCTTGAACATCTGAAACCGTTCCTCATCTATTGAAATCTGCGTGATTTTGAATTGTCCGTCCCTGGCCCCATCGGCCAGCGCCTGCTGCTTGTATCGCTGATAAGCGTTTGAGGGCAGCGGATGAACTGCGGGCGGTTTTATACGATTGGACCGCCGCTTGGCCGTATACTCCATATTGAGTCTGGCCAGGGCATCGTCGAGCTCTTTGGAGATAGCGTCCAGGTTCAGGCGCGCGCTGTCTGACTCGGCTTCGACAAAAACGTGATACCGAGATGTTTCGATATCCCCAAAGGCCACATGAAAGGGAATCTTGAGTCCCAATACGGTCTGTATGTGGTCGACCGCGGCGATATACTGCGCCTCTGACAACTTTTCTCCGGTGAGGTTGACAACGCCCCGACCCTTTTGAACGAATTTAATCTTTGGAAACTCATTGTAAAAACCCTCCATTTTTATGATGTCATTCATATCATACCGATAGAGCCCGCTCGGGGTGGTGACGAGGATGCCGTACGCTTCCCCGACCTCCAGTTCGTGAGCGAGATAAACTCTGGGATTCGCGCTGCCGATATCCGATGCTTTTATGAACTCGAAGAACAAAAGGTGAGCGGCAAGTACCGATGCGTCGTCGTCGTTGTCGAGGACGATACCCGCTCTTGCCTCCGTGGCGATGTAGCCGAACTCTCGAATCACCGTGTGCTCGGGGTAGAATCCTTCTGTCTGCTTTAAATACAGGCCCGAGTTGCCGCACTTCCAGGTATTGATGAGCGAAAGACCCGGCCAATAGTGTTTCGGCAACAGCTTCGCGTGTTCACGTTGCAGGGCGCTGAGCGCATCTGCCCTTTTGGGATTCGGCGTGAGCCGGTTTTCAATTGCCGTCCTTATCGCGGGTGAAATATTCAGATCGGCCTTCAATGTACCTCTACGAATATCCGCGACGATCTCATCGAAATGTGCGACAGCAAACCGATGGAGCTCCACCAGGGTGCTCGGGTTGGCGGCCACAATCCATCGAATCGGCACCCCCATTGCGATGCGCATCAGGGCATAATACTTCGAGTGGTAATCATCGATGTCGTGCACTTGAAACGGAATGACCCGGAACCGCTTCACGAACTCGGGCATATACGCGTTCATGTGCCCGGAAAACGAACCGTAGGGGGTGCCGTCCTCGGTGCGCCCCTCCACTGCCTTGCCCACCATCGATATGTCTCTGCCGTCGAGGAAATTCGGATTTTGCTTGAACATGGCGTAGAACCAGAGTTTGGTCAGGCCGTTGTAACACTCATCGTGATACTTCCTTGTTATCGGTATCAACTTCGGCTTGTCGGTGGTCCCGCTTGTCGTGGCGTAGAACATCGGTTTTCCGGGAAAGAGAACATTCGCCTCTCCGGCCGCGTGCCGATCCACATAGGATCTGAGGTCCTCATAGGTGTTGATGGGCACGCTGCCTGCAAATGCGCCGGCGCTGTCGATCGCGCCGAACTCATGCAAGCGGCCGTAGACCGTGTCCTTGGCGAACTCCAAGATGTCTTTTAGAATTGAGTGCTGCGCCGCTTTCACATCCCGGCTTTTTTCGTCCAGGATCTTCTGCATGGCGCGACCTTTTTTCGTCATGCCGATCTTCACTAATTTTGCGACCATCGGGCGCAACATGCACTCCTCCACTCCTCGTGATGTTTCCAAGCGACGGTTGCCGCGTTCGCTGTCGTAACAAGCAGATTATATGCCAATCGGCCTTCGCGAGCCTCTCCGGCGAATTATCTATTGTATCCTTTGTAGATAGCCCCATTTTTTATGACTTCACTACTGTCTCAATACTGTTTCAGGATACAGTCACACGCGATAAAACCTCGTCTTTGAGACCAACATTGAGACACATCAGAATATTATCTCATCAAAAATCTGTTCATTGTATGATTTATCTCAATAATTGAGATTATCAACGATGTCAAATCCGGTCGGGCAGCCCTCCGATAACCATCGTCGACAGGCTACTCAAACAGAAACGGGTGTCCAATGTGTTTCAGGCCGAACAGGATTGGGA
>JASFHG010000571.1:0-3228 GCA_050123355.1 Planctomycetia bacterium | reverse complement strand
GAATGCTGAATGTCGAATGTCGAAGGAAGGTGCTACCGCACCGGTGGAAATTTCTCGTGAAAACCATAAAATTTGTGGGACTGTTTAGCGGTCGAATGGAATTCGACGTGTTTTGAGAGAACTTCAATTTGAACCGGAGCACTAAAGATGGCACAAGGACGATCGCTTTTAACAACTGGCTTGCCCGGACTCGATCGAGCGCTGCGAGGGCTACTGCCCGGCGACAATATCGTATGGCGGTTCGACTCGACCGACGCCTATGCTCCGTTCGTACGCCCTTTCAGCGAAATTGCCGGCGAGCGAGGGCGACGACTGACCTACTTCCGGTTCGGCAACCATCCGCCGCTGCTACCCGACGAACCGTGGGTCGAGACCCATCACCTCGATCCGCACGAAGGGTTCGAAACGTTCATCAACAAGGTCCACGACATCATCCGCGACACCGGCCGACGCGAGTGGCATGTGTTCGACTGCCTGACCGACCTGGCGATCGCCTGGCGAAGCGATACGATGCTGAGCAACTTCTTCGTGCTGACGTGCCCTTACATCTACGACATCGGGGCAATAGGCTACTTCGGACTGAAGCGAAACTTCCACGCCAAGGACGTGCTCGCCTCGTTTAAGAACACGTCGCAAGTCTTTCTGGATGTGTACAACCATAAAGAACAGCTTTACGTCCACCCGTTGAAGGTGCTGCACCGCTACTCACCGACGATGTACATGCTCCACGTTTGGAAGGGTGACGACTTCATCCCGGTCACCGAAAGCTCCACGACCGGCCAGATCATGAGTGCGGCCGAGCGACTCCCCTTCATGTCCGGCCGGTCCCGGGCAGGCGCCTGGCACACGGTCTTCCACAACGCCGAGCAAACGCTCCACGACATCAACGAAGAAGAGGATCCCAAAGCCGCGCGAAGCGAGCTGTTGTTGGAGTTGCTCCAAACGGCGATCACGCGCGACCCCAAGATGCTCCACCTGCTCCAAAAATATATAAGCGTCGAAGACGTCATGCGCATCGCCGACCGGATCCTCGGCACGGGCCTGATCGGCGGAAAAACGGTCGGTATGTTGCTAGCCCGTGCAATCCTCCGAAAGACAAACCCGGACCGCTGGAACCAACTGCTGGAAATCCACGACTCGTTCTACATCGGCTCCGACGTCTTCTACACCTTCCTGGTCCAAAACGGGCTGTGGTGGGAGTGGCAAAAACTGCACGCGAGTGTCGACTTCCCGTACGGTGCCGAGTATGCCCGCCGCAAAACGGTCGTCGGCGAGTTCCCGCCGTCGATCGTGAACCAATTCAAAACGATGCTCGACTACTACGGCCAGTCGCCGATCATCGTCCGGTCAAGTAGTTTGCTCGAAGACAGTTTCGGCCACTCGTTCGCCGGCAAGTACGAAAGCGTCTTCCTCGCCAACCAGGGCTCGCCGCCACAACGGCTAGAAGATTTCATGGCCGCGGTCCGCACGATCTACGCCAGCTCGATGAGCCGCGAGGCACTCAGCTATCGCCAGCGCCGCGGGATGCTCGGCCGCGACGAGCAGATGGCCCTGCTCGTGCAACGCGTCTCGGGCGTCATGCAGGAAAGCCTCTTCTTCCCGCACCTCGCAGGCGTCGGCTTCTCGTACAACCCGTTCGTCTGGAGCGACAAGATCGACCCGACGGCCGGCGTAATCCGACTGGTCTTTGGCATGGGCACGCGAGCGGTCGACCGAACCGACGACGACTATCCACGCGTGGTCGCGCTGAACGCGCCCGAGCGGCGTCCGACCGCGACATTCGACGACGTGGTTCAATACTCGCAACATCGGGCCGACGTGCTCGATCTGCAAGCAAACCAGCTCGTCACCGAAGAGGTGCAAGCAGTCATCAACGAAAGCCCGCACCTGCCGCTGGATCTGCTGGTTTCTTATGATGAGCGTCAGACCGGCTTCTCGCCGAACCAGCTCAAACGGCCCGAGCCCAACCGGCCCGACCCGAACCGGCACCCGATCCTCACCTTCGACAAGCTACTTTTGGAAACCAACTTCGTCGACGACATGCGCCAGATGCTCTCGACGCTCGAAGAGGCTTACGAAAGCCCGGTCGACATCGAATTCACGACCAACGTCAGTTCGGAAACCAACCAACATCGGATCAATCTGGTCCAGTGTCGCCCCTTGCAAGTTCAGCGGGAAGGCGCTACCGCCGCCTTGCCCGAATCGATCGAACCGGAAGATCGGATCCTCGAAGCGAAAGGGGCCATCATCGGACACAGCCGAATCTGCAACGTCGAGCGGATCATCTACGTCGTGCCCGAATCCTACTCGAAACTCACACCGCAAGAACGATACTCGGTCGCCCGCCTGGTCGGTCGGCTGACCAACATGGAAATGCCCGAAGGTACGCCGCCGACCATGATGCTGATCGGTCCGGGCCGATGGGGCACCTCGATGCCTTCGCTGGGCGTGCCGGTCCGGTTCGACGAAATCAGCGAGATCGCAGTCCTCTGCGAGATGGTCATGATGCACGACAACCTCGTCCCGGACGTCTCGCTCGGTACACACATGTTCAACGAGTTGGTCGAAGCAGATATTCTTTACATGGCACTCTTCCAACAGCGAGAAGAAAACGTACTCAACACGGATCTGCTTGAAAAGACATCGAACCAACTGCCTTATCTCCTGCCGGACGAAGAACGCTGGACCGAGACCGTCCGCGTGATCGACGCCGCGCAAATCGGTGCCGTCTCCTTAAACGCCAACACGTTCAAACAACACGTGGTCTGCTATAGGAAACGAAAGTGAGAAATTCGTTTAGCTGTCGGACATCGTCCGACGTGTTTTAAAGTGCCGGCAAGATAATTTGAGCTTGTGCGCAAGTAGCACAAAATCGCTTGCTTGTCGTGAAACGGTCAAAAACAAGAACGATTTGACTACCGGTTATTACGAACTAATGCGGGCACGGTTCATTTTATCTGGCCATGGCTATAAAGTGCGAAAACGCGCCGAACGATGTTCGGCGGCTAAACTTACGCTAACGCTTATTTCTCTACGATCGCACCTTCGCGTCGAGATGGTGAGTAAGAACGTCCGCTTGGGCTTCGTCGAAGCGGCGATAAGGTTTGCCCGCCTGGGCCGCACGCAGAGCCGCGTGGAAGCGTCGCAGTTGGGCCGAGATCCCCAGCCCGATCAGAAAGACACCCAACACCTGGAGCAAGACGCCCGCGATTGGAATGTCTGCTTGGA
>JASFHG010000570.1:0-3241 GCA_050123355.1 Planctomycetia bacterium | reverse complement strand
GGGCATCATCGAGATAGAACACGAGCGAGTTGCCATCCGGTTCGAAAACATCGGGCAGATAGTAATAGTTCGTACCGCTCGCAATCTCCACTGTCGGTGAAGATCGGAAAACGGGCGGCCGGTTCGGTGGGTTCAGCCGCGTGTGGAGTTGATAAACCTGCGTCGTGGTACCGCCATGTCCATCGGACGCGACCACTTCGATCTGATGGGTTCCTTCTTGACCGGCGACAGGCAACCACTCGACCAGACCGCTGACCGGGTCGATTGTCATGTCGGTCGGTGCCGTGCGAAGCTCGAACGAAACCGTGTGCTCTTGGAGATCGCTGGCCGCCGCGAAGTATTGGTAATTTACACCGACAGTCGCTTCGACCGATGGTGTAGAGACGAACGTTGGCGCAGTGTTGCCTGTGGAAAGCAACGTCACGTCGAAATCGAACCGATCACGCAACGGATTGTCAAACGTCAATTGTACCGACAAGCTACTCTCGGCCGGTCCGAGCGATCCGCCGACAATCTCATCATCGAAAAAGACCAATGCACCAAAGTCGGGATCGACCTGGTCCGCGCTGGTCAGGGTGACTGAAGCGGGTGTAAACGGGTCGAACGCGGCAACAACCGGTGCGTCGAGCCACTCGGGTCCTAAATTGGTCAACTCGGCCGTGGCATGGAGCGTGTTCGTTTGACGATTGAAAGTCGTTGCCTCATACGTCAACTGACCGGCAAGCGTTACGTCATCGAACTGGTCGATCGAGGGGATCGTACCGCTTTGAACGCCCCAGAGCGTAATCGTGGTTGTGGTGTAGGTACCGTTGATATCGATCGCACGGACGACAAATTCGTTGGGTCCTTCTTCGATCGTAATCGGCGAGAAGAAGTTACCGGCTCCGTCGAGGTTTGCGACGATCGTACCGTTGATCGTGACACCGGCGATCCGGATGGTTCCGGCCAGGGCAACAGCCAAATCGTTAGGATCGGTGACGATCCGTGCGTCGCCGGTGGAGGTTTCTGTCAGATCGACAAAATCGGCCATATATTGCAGCGCGTCACTGATTTCGGTCCCGCTGATCTGGAATGCATGGAACTCGACACTACGATCGGCAAATTGCTGGAGCAGAGTATCCGGTGGTGTGGATGCTTCACCATCGGTGAGGAAAAAGACCTGGTTCCGTTCGGCGGCGGGAGCACGCTCGATCAGGCCGTCGATCTGGTCTAGCGCCGCTTCGAAGTTGGTACCACCACCGACATACATATCCGAGAAGAGCGTAGGCCCATGATCGACTGTAAATGAGCAGATTGCCTCTTCGAGATCAAGGATACCGTTCTCGTTCTCGTCCGCCTGGGAGCCGATGTAAGCTTGCGTGAAGCTGTAAGGAGCCAAATCGGTGGGAGTGCCGTCCAAAGCAAAACAGACGACCGCTATATTGGCCGCGATCCCGCTGTCGATCAGCATTTGATTGATACGCAGGATCGATCCGATCTCGACATCCAAAATGTCGCCGACGCTTCCGTCGTTGTTGAGGTCATCGTCGCCATTAATTATTCCGTCATAGTTGGCGTCCAATCCCGTTTCGAATGCCACGCTACCCGAAACGTCAACCGCAAAAACGATATTGGCCGAGCCGGATAAAGCACGTGCTTGGCCGCTGAGGGTAATGGTCGAATCGGCGGGGAACTCACTACCGTCTTCGATATCGAGCTCAAGTGCGGGTGGGCCTGACGATGTGCCTTCTTCACGATAAACGGCCTTCGGTCGAAGTGTCTCCAACGTATTATTTCCCTCGGAAGTCGCTTCGTAAACCTGATTGAGTGAATCGGTTTCGACTTCCACATAAAATTCGCCGTAGAAATCGTCCGGCATCGTAATCCACACGGTTTGCGTATAGCTCTCGCCCGGGTTGAGCAGGCTACTATGAGCAAACTGACCTACGATTTGTCCGTAAGGATCTTCAAATCGATCGCCTGTGTTGATGAGCACTCGGTCGGCCCAATCGGCAACGTTGGTGGCCACAGTCCCTTGATTGGTAACGGTCCAACTTACTTCGATCAAAGCCGGATTGCCAACCGTCTTTGTCGGAGCCGTCAGGTCGGTCACCACGAGATCGGCTCCTGGCGGCATGGGCGGTTCGGACGTGTCATGGGTGATCTGGAAGTTGAAATCTCTGGGACTATATTCTGAAGCAGTTCCGTAGACTACAAGCCAGTACTGACCCGTTTCCGGAAGCGAAGCGATAGCCCGATCTTGATAAACCGCTGTAAATACGCTGCCACCCGAGGGATCATAAAGCCGGAAATCGACCACGTTGGATTGGTTATAAATTACATCCAAATAGAAGGCATCACCCGCAGTGGCAGTGAAGCCATAGGCGACCGAATCGTTTTCGTTTTGCAACGAACCGCTAACCAAGTCACCAAAGCCGATCGTCGAAACGGTTTCGACCGAGAATCGATACGGCTCGGTATAATCGTCCTTGCCGTCGATCACCAAGGTATACTGTCCCGTCTCGGTCAGTTGGTAAGGTGCTGAATCGACCATATTGGTACTGAATATTTCGGTGCCGCCGGGAGTGGTCAACGTCCACCGATGATAGAGACTCGATCCGATCATCCTGTCGAAGAGGAGTGCTTCTCCGGCCGTGGCATCGAACGTGTAGATATCGTACTGACCCGGTACGAGAATATTACCATCCACGACCTCACCAATCGTAATTGCAGTTGTGACCGGTGTCGGTACGTCATGAATCACAAACTGATACGCACTGGTGCGTTCCTGATATCCGTCAATGATCAACGTATACTGACCGGTCTCGGTCAACTCGACCGGTCCGCGATCGTCGTAATTCGCGCTGCTGAACAACTCGCTACCGCCAGGCGCGATCAAGGTCCAGTCCAAATAGGTACTCGAACCGGACAAAGGATCGAAGAAAAGCGATTGACCGGCCGTCGCATCGAAAACAAACTCATCAACTTCGCCGGGAACCGCGATCTCGCCGTCAACCGTCTCGCCGATCGTGATCGGCGTCGTTACCGTCGCAGGCACATCGTAAATGACAAATTGATACGTTCCGGCGTGATCACCATACCCGTCGATAGTCAATGTGTATTGCCCCGTCTCGGCCATTTCAATCGGGCCACGTTCATCATAATTGACACCATCGAACACGGGAGTGCCACTTGGCGCGATCAAAGTCCAATCGAGATAAGAACTCGAACCGGACAAGGGATCGAAGAAAAGGACCTCACC
>JASFHG010000569.1:0-3249 GCA_050123355.1 Planctomycetia bacterium | reverse complement strand
CCGGTAGTGCAAATCGTTCTTATTGTAGGCCGTTTCACTACAAGCAAGCGATTTTGTGCTACTTGCACGTAGGTTCAAATTATCTTGCCGGCACTATAAATACATCGGGATCAATAAAAAGCCAAGAGTTCCCTTTTTTGCGCAACAAAAAACAGAATCCCCCTTTGCTTAAGCGCATAAAAAAAGCCCCCGAAAACCGTACATCCCAGGGGGGCAAAGGACGATTCGATTTCCGGGAGCGATTGGTTGCTTGGTCGGAACATCTCACAAACCCGACCGAACATCATTTCCGCCTGGGCATCCAGCCCTGGCTCTTGTTTCCGAAGCGATCTGCTGGCCTCCTTGCCGGCAAGATTCGCTCCAGTGGTCCGCAGGCACACCCGAGGGCGACCCAGATGCGGACCCATCCATATGGATCGTTTGTTTTGTCAAATATCGGGGAAGAAAATCGTCTCTTCCCACTCAAACAGCAGTCTCACCCGCCGCGTTTGTTTCATCGATGAGGCGGTAGGATATTCAATAACCGAAATTGGGTCAACCCCGATTTTTCGTTTCACGAAAAAAAGAAATGAGGACTGCTAAAAAAGAGGGACATTCTACTTTTTGCATCGCGAAAAGTTGAGTGTCCCTCTTTTGAAATCCTCTTTGGGCGTACAGAAAATAAATACCTTCTTTTGAGACCCCTCGCCGACAATATGACTTCCTAGACACCCTACCTTCTGTAGCTTAACGCTCCTCACCGACTCGGCGTCACCCAGCGGAGGGCCCGATCGAGAATCGCTTCGTTTTTGCTGCCCTCGGCGTGAGGGCTTAGACAGAGGACGCGGCCGGAGCCGCAACGGGCCGACACGATCGCCGGAGAATTAATCATCACTCCCTTAGGGCTGCCATGCTTAGCCACTTCGGTACGGAAATGGGCCAGCACCTCGTAGTCGGGCAGCGAGTCGTCGCCGTCCGGCTCGATGATCGGACCATTATGGTAAAGAATTTTGGTCGTCTTCTCGGCCGGTTTGAGAAGATTCTGGCCAAGCCGCGTAAACTCGACCTCCACGGTCCCTCGGCCTCGATTCCATTTCGGCGAAACCATCTTGGCGTCAAGAATTTTCAGACTCCACGAAAAATTATTCATCGCAAGATAGGAGCCTGCACAGATTCCGATATAACCACCGCCTTTTTTGACGAACGCTCGGACCGCCTCGCGACCTTCTTCGCCAATCGCCGCCGCCTGCTTGCTCCCCGAGCCGCCGGAAAAGATGATCACGTCGAGGTTCGCAAGGATCCCGTCCCGGATATCAAGAGGACCGACCGGCACCAGCACGACGTCGCGACGCGGGCCGAACCTTTTAGTCAAAGACGGAACGCCACGCCCGCCGGTCCCCTTCGCGTCGTAAAGACCGACAACCGTCTTCCCTTTCTTCTCCTCGGGCCGCACCACGCAGGCAAAGGGCTGCACGGAAGAGTCGCCGGTCGCCTTCGGGACCGCATCTTTCGGGACCATGTCGAGATGTTTGAGAAGTTCATAAACGGCCAGCCGATGGTGACGCACGCGAGCCGAGAGTGGAGTCTTCGTGCGGTGCGTCTCGACGATCAGCGTATGCGAGCCCAGGTGGCCATGGGCCGACGAGGCGAGAAATGTCTGAGCGTCTCCTTTCAGCTTGACAAAAGGAGCCTTGATCCCAGGGCATTGCTTGTTGATCGCCTCGCAGATCTGCTGGGCCACGCGGTCCGCCTCGCCGCGAGAGTGCGCGATCACCGTATTGCCGAGCCCTTTCGGATCGGCCGCCCGTGCTTCGAGCGCTTCGTGCAGATCGATCACCCAGTCCGGCTTCGTCTTTTTCACGAGCACCCAGATTCGGGCCGCCAACTTCCCACGCGGCTCAGCTTTTGGATCGTCCCGTTTCGGGAAATTCCGGTTGAGGTTCCGCTGCGTCTTAATCTCGCCCGGGATGTAGCGAGTATTCTCCTGCAAACCCTTCGGATTCGCTTTCGGCAGCACGACCAGCTTCCCCCGCTCGACCGTCCAACTCCGCACCTGCTCGGCCGCCGCCGCCCCGGCCTTCTCGTTCCCATGCACCCCGCCGACCACCATCACCGTCGGCCCCGGCTTCTTACTGTCATAGATATAATAAGGCGTAACCTCGTCGGTCCCCTGCCCCAGAAACTTCTTCTGATACCTTGCCGCAGAAACGCTCGCGGCAGAGACAAGCAAGATGAATCCAACCAACAAAAACAAGAAACGATAGCGGCGAGAGAAAGTCATAGCGGTTTTTTGGATAAAGGAGGGTCAACGGTTGTTCACTGGCATCAATGGCAGAGACGCCAAAGAGAGAAAATCTCTATAACAACTATTATAGAAACGCGCCCACGGCAGATAAACAACACCAAGGAGGGGTCACCAGTGTGCTCCAACGGGGTTCTAAAAACCACCTTGGTAGGATGCGACCAACTGCTCGTCGGAAATCGGGGTGGTCGCCTTGCGGCCCAGGAAATAGAACGCGGACGCCGCATCAAAGGCAGGCTCTCGCTTTGCCAGATAAAAATCGAAATACTTCAGCCAGAACAATAGAAGTCGCGCCAAACCGTTGACCGCCGCTCGTGCCCGGCGACCACGGAAAAAACTCAGACCGAAATACTGCATGCTCCATGCCAATGCGGTGCCAGGTCCACAGGAGATGCCGCTTTCGATCTCGGTAAAGTCGCGAAACAATCGACGATGCCCCAGTCGTGTGAACCGAGAAAAATCATACTCTCGTCCATGGATCTGCTGCATAAAAGGGGTATCCGAATAGACCATCCCGCCGGGCCGTAACACTCGTTTGATTTCTTCGATACACCGGGTCGGGTCGGTCACATGCTCCAAAACCGCTTGGACAATCACCGCGTCAAACGACTCGCCGGCGAACGGCAGGCTGAGCCCGTCGCAGATAATCAACGCACGAGGGCCAAGCGAAACATCGGTCTCGACCAGTTGGATTCGCGGATCGTCCGCAAGCACCTCCATCCCGTCACCAAGAACGCTGCCGCCAATCACCAAAACCTTGGGAGGCTTGTCGGCCACCGTTTGTTCTTCGAGCAAAAGGTCACGAAACCGTTTGAATACTCGCTTCGCCGCAATATTTTCGGAAAGAGTCGGAAGACAGCGACTAATCAGACCACGCACTCGGCTCGTCGGCTTGAAGAAAGTTGCCTCCTCCTTCAGAAACATTTCCGTATCGAAAATGCTCTCGACCGAATGGATCAAGATCGGCA
>JASFHG010000568.1:0-3257 GCA_050123355.1 Planctomycetia bacterium | reverse complement strand
ATACCAGCCGTAGGGTGCGTCTGGACGCACCTTGACAGAACCAAAAAAGCGGCTGCGCCGCATTTTCGGCTTGAGGGAACAAAAAACGTGCCCACTACCGCAATCGACGAGCAAGCTCGACGGCTAAAGTTTTGAAAAAACGTTTTTTAGAAAAGGTGCGTCTCGACGCACCCTACAAGTTCACGTCAAACCGAATCACCACGAACGATTGCCATCGACCACAAGTGGATGGGTAGAAATCTTGCGCCCGCGCCAGCGCCCAACGGAAGCGAGTTATTCCCCTGGTGCGGAAGCACCAACCAAAAAATCACTGGTTTGGATCAGGGAGAAGGGTTGGGGCTGGAGTTGATGGTGGTGTTGAGCTCGGGTTCCACGATGACGGGGGAGCGGGATAGACAGGGGGAACACTGGGAGGCACCGAACTGCGGTAAGGAGAAGAAGGGCGATAAGGGGTCGTTGTAGGGTAGACTCGCCCTTCTGCTTCGCTTTGCAACCGGAAACTGACGTTTACTTGTGCCTTGATCGCGATCTTGCCCAGGGCGATCGTTTCGACCAGATCGTCGCCACCGCCACTCTGGACATTTTGCACGACGTTTTGGGCCATGCCGACGCTTCCCCTGCCGCCCCACCAGGACCAGGCGGAAATATATCGACTCGAACCGCCGTAATAGGAGTTTTCGGTGATTTGCAACGGGGCACCGACCTTCTGATCCAGAACGGCCGCCATCTTTTCGGCTTTTTCCTTGGCCGCCTTCAGTGCCAACTCGCGTGCCTGTTCTCGGTATTTCTTGAATTCGGTCGTCTGGAAATCGATACCGTGGACATAATTCACGCCATCCTGGAGCATCTGCGTAACCAAGGGCTCCACTTTGGCCGGATCGGTTAACGTGACAATGAACGCATTGCTAACCTCGTAGCCGAGCAATTGCTGGTGCATGTGATGATCCTCATAGCGAGGCGCGATCGACAACTGATTGGTCTGGATTTCCTTCGCCGGAATCTCCAACGCCTTGAGCGAGGCAAGTGCCTTCTTCAATATCGTGTCGTTCTGATTTTTTGCCGTCATGACATCTTCGTCAAACGTTTTGATACCGAACGACAGCACCACCTTGTCCGGTTTGACATTAACCATGGCCGAGCCGCTCACGGTGATTTGCGGCTGCTTCGGATATTGTCCCCATGCGGGACACGCGGCCGCGACGACCATCAAAACTGCGATTACTTTGGTTTTCATATTAATTTCTCCTCGATAGAAACAAAAAATTGGCACGATTGGCTTATAATGTTATACGTGTACTTGATTCGGCCGAACAGGAAAAGGCGGTTCAAGTCATGTATCACTTATCACTCTATAAAAATCCTAACCCCGATTGTAGCCGAAAAAGGGGCATTCCGTGTAACATGTTTGTAACAAGAATCTTAGAGCCTACCGGAAAACCGGGACAGGCACCTAAAAAAGGGAGCCGGCCCCGGTTTTCGGAAGGCTCTAAGACAGACCAACTTGACGACAAGTTACCCCCCATTTAGAATAGAAGTTTCCCGTTTGATGATCTGGACCCCCATTTTCTGTTTTTGAAGGAATCTACTGATATGTTTCGCTTATCGCCAGTTGTTTTTTACCGGAATAAATATGTCGCTTTTCTCGGTATACTTTGTCTTTCCTTAATGCTCCTTACGGGCTGCACCATCGAAAATGAACCTAAGGATCCCATCCTTACTCTTGAACCCGCCCCCCCCAAAAGCAACGACGCCACGGTTTGCGACGAACTGAAGTCCCTGGGCGGAACGATCGAGACCAACGACGATGGTCATGTCACCAAAATCGAGCTGCGCGGGACCGGCGTTTCGGGCCAGGAAATCAAAAAACTGAAAAATACCGGCGCGATCGAGTACCTCCGACTTTCCGGATCAACGGTCTCCGACAGCACCCTTCCCTCGCTCCGGAGGATGCCGAACCTCAAGACGCTCAGCTTGAACAATTCCAGTGTCACGGACACCGCGCTCCGACGACTTGGCGAACTTCAGAAACTCGAAAAGCTTCATCTGGCCAACGTACTGATTACCGACAAAACCCTGGAACAGATCGGCAAGCTTCCCAACCTGCGTCAGCTCCAAATCAGCGGTACCAACATCACGAACAAAGGCCTCAAACACTTGGCCAAAGCCTCCACCTTACGAGACCTGGATCTAAGCTCGACAAAGATCGCGGACACCGGTGCGGCCGAACTTGCCGCGTTGGTCGATCTCGAAAAATTGAACCTGTATCGAACCGACGTTTCGAACCAGGGCCTGAAAGATCTCGAATCGCTGAAGAATCTGGCGTGGTTGAATCTCGACGCGACGAAAGTGACCGACGAAGGGCTCCCTTCGCTCGAAGCGTTCCCCAACCTCGCCTGGCTCCACCTGGGCCGCACGACCATCACGAATAAAGGGGTCGACGCCCTGCTGAAGCTCAAGCAACTCAAGGAACTTTACGTCACGAACACCGACATCTTCGGCGAAGACCTCCTGAGGCTGCGTGACGGCCTGTCCGATTGTAAAATTCACGACGACACGAAACAGTAGACCCAACGATTTCCTTACCCCTCATCGCAAACTTACATAAAAATCGGCTTGAAAGACATGCCATTACCCCAATACGACACCTTTCTTCCCGATACCACCAAAGAGGCTGCCGACGCCTACTATCAAGCGTGGATCGACATGACTCCGGAAGAACGGGTTTGTCGAGCGTGGGAACTTTCCGAGCAAAATAAAAAGCTCCTTGAAGAAGGCGTCCGAGATCGGCACCCCGACTATGATGAGGAAATGGTCCGACTGGCCACCATCCGGCTTTGGTGGAACGATGATGCCCTCTTCCGAAAAGTCTACGGAATCGAGGTAGAGCCATGAGCCTTGGAGAACAGCGAGAATGTTAACAGGGAGGACACAGAGAGCACAGAGACACAATATAGCCATGGCACTATAAAACTTTTGATGTAATTTCAAAAATGCAAAACCACTTTCGAAAAATATTTTGTTTTTGAATTTCTCTGTGGCCTCCGTGCCCTCCCTGTTAAAAAATTCGTGCCTTTCGTGGTCGTTTTCTTTTCTCTTGTAAAAATGATTCACCATGACCATAAAAAACCCCTCGAACCGTGACGGCCGAGGGGTTTTTGTATGGTTGATTCACGCTCGATGGGGGCTTAATGGGGGCCCATCGTCTTCAATTGCATGAAGTACATCGTCAGGCCGCGGATGGTGTCCGGAGGCAGGAT
>JASFHG010000567.1:0-3272 GCA_050123355.1 Planctomycetia bacterium | reverse complement strand
TCCGTCCGCCTTTATAATCCAAGGTTTCCCATTTTCAGGAGGCCCCCGTGAGTCGGATTGCTGACGAAAAAGTACTCGTATTGGACTTCGGATCGCAATATGCCCAACTGATCGCGCGTCGAGTGCGGCATCAGCAGGTGTACTGCGAGATCGTGCGCCACGACATCACCGCCGAACGCATCCGCGAGATCGGGCCGAAGGGGATCATCCTCTCCGGCGGTCCGTCGAGCGTCTATGCCGACGGAGCACCGAAGTGCGATCCGGCGATCTTCGAGCTCGGCCTGCCGGTGCTCGGGATCTGCTACGGAATGCAACTGCTTTGCGACAACCTCGGCGGGAAGGTCGAGAGCGTGCCGACCAGCGAGTATGGCCGCACCGACTTGACGGTGACTTCCAAGAATGAGCTTTTCGACGACGTGCCGGAAGCGTCGATCGTTTGGATGAGCCATGGCGATCAGGTCAACGCGGTCTCCGACGACTTCGTTTCGTTGGCGACGACCCCAACCTGCCCGATCGCCGCGATCCGTCACCAAAAGCTCCCGATCTACGGCCTCCAGTTCCATCCGGAGGTAACGCACACACCGCACGGCCGGACCGTCTTGGCCAACTTCCTGACGAAGGTCTGCGGATGTTCGTGCACCTGGCGGCTGGAAGATTTTGCCGAAGAGACGATCCGTGCCGTCCGAGAGCGAGTTGGCGACGCACGAGTGATCTGCGGCCTGTCCGGCGGCGTTGATTCGTCGGTCGTCGCGGCACTCCTCTCCCGCGCGATCGGGTCGCAGCTCTCCTGCATTCTGGTCGATAACGGCCTGCTCCGCAAAGGGGAAGCGGAAGCGGTCATCCGCGAGTTTTCGGACCACTTCAAGACCGACCTCCACGTCGTTCCGGCACAAGACCGGTTCCTCGAAGCACTGCAAGATGAAGACGACCCACAAGAGAAGCGTCGCAAGATCGGCCACGTGTTCATCGACTGTTTTGCGGACGAGGCTACCAAGGTTCAAGACGCACGGTTCCTCGCGCAGGGAACGCTCTACCCGGACGTCATCGAGAGTGGCGGTTCGGCCGACGGCCCGGCCGCGACGATCAAGCTGCACCACAACGTCGGCGGCCTGCCCGAGGACCTTTCGTTCGAGCTGATCGAGCCGCTCCGCGACCTGTTCAAAGACGAGGTCCGCACGCTCGGTCTGCAACTCGGCCTGCCGGAAGATATTGTCTGGCGACATCCGTTCCCCGGCCCGGGCTTGGCGGTACGCTGCTTGGGCCCCGTGACGAAAGAGCGGCTCGATACGCTTCGCGACGCCGATGCGATCGTGATCGAAGAGGTCAAGAACGCGGGCCTGTACCGAAAGACGTCGCAGACGTTCGCCGTCCTGCTGCCGATTCAGAGCGTCGGTGTGATGGGTGACGGCCGGACATACGACGATGCGGTCGCCGTCCGCTCGGTCGATACCGAAGATTTCATGACCGCCGACTGGAGCCGCCTGCCGTACGACCTCCTGGCCCGAATCTCGACCCGAATCATCAACGAAGTCAAAGGCGTCAACCGCGTCGTCTACGACATCAGCTCCAAACCCCCGGCGACAATTGAGTGGGAATGATTTGGATGGTGCTACCGCACCAGGGCGGGAACTCGCTTCCGTTGGTCGCTGGCAGACCTTTGTGGTGATTCTTTTGGGTGTGGAACGTATAGCGTTACTTCGAGTAAGCCGATTCTCTGCGCAGCAGAGAGTCGGATCCGAACTTGGAGCCATCTCTTTCTTCAAATGGTGCGAAAGCACCGACCAAAAGATCCGACTCTCTGCTGCGCAGAGAATCGGCTTGGATATGTAGCTAGGTAGGGTGCGTCCAGACGCACCCTACAGGAATCATGCGTCTTCGAAATCCAGAGGGAAGTCAGACGTCGGGTCGGTGATCCGGATGCGTTTTTTACCGGAGAGGAGGTCCTCGAACAGGTTGCCGACCACTTCGGCTCGCCAGCCTTCGTTCAGTGCCGGCGGCGGAGCGTCTTCATACTGCTCGGGGTTCGTGCGATAGGCAAACCAGTAGCGGATCTCGTTCGGCGTCGCGACCAGTGACGGGGCGAGACGCTGCTTGCGGCAAACACTTCCCAACGCGGCGAAGAGGATCTGGCCGAGGACCGAGAGCTGGGGCGTCCGATTCGAGCGACCTTGTCGCGGACATTTATCGTCGGGGAGCTCTAATGCTATCTCGATCCGCTCGAGGATTTCATCGAGCTGCTTTTTATAACGTTCCATGCCCCGTATGCGGCGGAGGCGACGTGCGTCGGCCGTTTTTTGTTTGGCGATCTCGACCAGCAGATCGTCGCGAAGGATCCGTTTCGCCGGTCGATTTTTATGGGCCGCCTCTTCGTTTCGCCAGGCGTACAGCTCTCGCAAGATCGCCAGGCTGCGCGGGTCGAGGCCCGAATTGCCGGAAACCCGTCGCCACGGATCGTTGTCTCGTGACTTGTAGAGGTCGTCGAGCCAGCGGTTCATCTCGTCGGCCCACCAGCCACTCCGCCCGGCCGCGTCAAGCTTCTGGCCAAGGATATTGCGGATCTCGGCCAGGTGCCGGACGTCATCCAGGGCGTAGTCGATCTGCCGTGTCGAGAGGGGTCGTCGTCGCCAGTCGGTCCGCGTCTCGTGCTTGCCGAGTTTTTTCTTCAGCAGCCGCGAGATCAACGAGCCATAGCTGGTCGGATACTCCAGCCCGGCCAGCCCGGCTCCGATCTGGACGTCGAGCAGCCCGGCGGGCGGGCGACCGATCGCGTCGAGGCAGAACTCGACCTCGCTTCGGGCGGCGTGGACGATCGTTTCATGTCCTTCCGCCGCGAGTACGACCCAGAACGGGCGGATGTCCTTGATCGCCACCGGGTCGATCACCGTCAGCTCGCCGTCGGCCGCCACTTGGATCAGACAAAGCTCGGGCCGAAACGTATCTTCCGAGACAAACTCCGTATCGATCGCGATCGTTCGACACTTCGCCAGCCGATGGCAATAGCGTATCAGTTGAGCATCCGTTGTAATTTCAAGATAAGACACAAAGGATCCTTGTCGGTTAGAACAGAAGAACCGCAGAATGTCGAATTTCGAATGTCGAAGTGAGGTGCTACCACACCAATGTAACAATCATCCTGGAGCGGAAGCTCCCTACTTCATCATTCGAAATTCCTTGAGCGAATCCCTGATTCGCCACGATATTCTGCGGTTCAATCTGTCCTCTGTCATCTATTTATAAAAATATCAAGGTGGTAATGATCAGCAGCGGGAGCA
>JASFHG010000566.1:0-3284 GCA_050123355.1 Planctomycetia bacterium | reverse complement strand
AGCATCATTACCATTGCCGGAAGAATCCGCCACCGTGCGAGTGTAGGGATCCGTGAGCCCCTCGTCAAACGCCCAATGGGTAAGCAATCCGTCCTTCAGGCGATGCGGCACCGAAGACGCCGGACCACCGTTGAGCGTATAATCAATCAACGCCGGTTGGTCGCTGAGAATAGTGTCGACCCCTATGTTCGCCAAATTGGTCGCCGTCGCGGCATTGTTCACCGTCCAGGCATAAATCTCCTTGTCCATGCCATGAACCGCATCGACAATGGAGGACGTAATGTTGCCGTAGGACCACGAAACCTTATCGATACAAGGCTCCAGGCTATAAATTTTGGAACCGAGGGTGGGGCCGCTGCCGATCAGCACGTAAGTGAAATCCCCACCCAAGTCCGCCATGTCTTGAAGCAAATCTTCATCGAAAGAATGCACTTCGATATAGTCCTGGTAGGGAGTCAAAAGAGGAACCAGTTCGTTCGCTTGAACCGTGCCTTCCTTGATCTCGACACACAGTTTGAGATCGTTTGCCATGGCTGCATTGATCGTTTCGATGACGGTTGGTACTTGCGTACCCTCAAACGCAGATGCTTTCCACGAACCGGCATCCAGTGAACGAATGTAGGAAAACGTAAGAGCATCGACATCACCGGTTCCGTCGGTCGTTCGATCCACATCCGCATCATGCATCAAAATATATTGGCCGTCCACGGTTCGGCGAATATCGATCTCGCATCCCCATGCATACGGCTCGGCCGCCTCGATCGCGGGTATCGTGTTCTCCGGATAAATCCACGAATAACCACGGTGGGCTACTACCACGGGTGAGGCAAAGGCAACGGAAGCCAGTGCGCAAAGAGCGCAAACACTCCATAAAAAATTCTTGGTAGATAATGTTCTCATAAGTCTATTGCCCTCAATGGGAGAAATCCTATACCCTTGGCGGTAATGAAAGCACCTTCTCTGACGGTTCCTTCTCGTGAACCGGTCATGTCCCGCTTTGTGAAAAGTGATTGCCCCAAGTAAATTTGAATCGCTTGCTGAATCTCAAAGAAAAAAGTTTACACTTTGATCTCAATCGCTACGTAGTAATGAATGAAATGTTCAAAAAGATTAGCTTGACTTTTTTTGTGTAGATCTCTTGCTTCCGAAGTTCTGTTTTGTTGGTGGTTAACGCTTCGGTTGCTTGTCGGTTCTTTGGTTACTTCAAGTGGACAAGCCGGGAATGACGCTACGTTTTTGGATTTAACAGAAAAGGAAGTGAATCTACGAAAACCATGCGCGGTTTCCATGGAGTGTTACAACAATATTTTTCCTAACGACTTTTCGTTCATTTATGCGGTCTCGTTTCACAAAAGCAAAAAGCCATTTTTGCTTTGTTTACGCGAGCCGCAGAACCATAACTCTATGCTACAAAGCCTTACTGTAAAAAGCAACGAGCAATATCTTACAAATAAATTATTCGCTGTTACTTAACAAAAACTTTGTGAATAGCTATTCGAATGTAAATCTGCATGAAGTGAAAGTATATGCAGCATTTTTCGTGCATTTCAATGACAATTAGAGCCTTGAAGTGTGTAAGCTCTTGATAGCATAGTAATTACGATCTATGTAGTATTTCGTTTAAAAGCCTCTTTTAGTCACTAAATAAGTGAACTATTTTTTGAAAAGGATGCCTTCGATAAGTTGACAAGAATATTTATTTTTTTTGCTTGCTATATCCATCCCCACATTGTGAGTAGGCGATATTCTGTTTCGTCATGACGCCGAATAGCCATCAAAAAACGCCGCCGACCCCATTCGCGGAATCGGCGACGTGTTTTTTGCATCGTGAAAAGTAAAACGAAATTAAGGCTTTCGAACGGACGTTCCGTCGTCTCGGATACCCAGGTTTTGATGAACGAGTTCATCAATGCCATACGGCAAAAATCGAACCGAACCGTCACCGAATCCCATGTGGAATCCACTCGCATGAGCACTGCCGAAACTATATTGATCGATGTCATAAGGTTCGTCTTGGCGAGGTGGGTAAGCAATATTAGTGCTTCGAACGGTGTCGCGATTATACCCATTATAGGCACATTCGTTGTCGCTTCTGTCTTGCACCGTACTTCCGGCTTCATTGGTGAAATAACATCCATCATAAGCGCTGGCACATAAGTATTTTTCACCGATGAGGTAAGTGTTGCTCGTTCCGTCCGCGACCTGACCTGGCTTGACTGCCGAGTGTAGATAGATGATGCCGTTCATGTTGTTATGGACAGGCCATGTGAAGCCTGGGGCAGAAGCTTCATCAGCCGGTCCCGTTTCGTTATCCACTTGAATCGGATTCCCGGCACAAGCGGCATAATCACATTTGGCAACTCCGTCTGCAAGGTAAGCTTTTGTGCCACGCAGTTGAGTTAAGATCTGGGAATCTCCATAATAGTTTTTGGGAGGTGTCAATTTGGGAGCGCGTCGACTAGGGCAGTAAAACGTGGGAACCGGGGTCCTTGCCACTTCGATCATGGCTGCTTGTTGGGCGGCAGAGTCGACAAGCCCATCGATTCCGAGGCCCGTATTGAAGAGTGCTTCCTGTTCAATGAAGGGAAGCACACTGAAGCACCAACCGCCGGATTGTGGTAGTCCAATACCACGGTCAGGATCTCCGAACCATCTCCAACCCCATCCGCCACTCGGATAAGAGCCAATTGCCGAGGCATGGTTTTGAAAACCGAGGGAAATTTGTTTGACGTGATTGGCGCACTGCGAGCGGCGTGCCGCTTCGCGGGCGGCTTGAATAGCGGGGAGCAATAGGGCAATAAGGATGCCGATGATCGCAATCACGACGAGAAGCTCCACCAATGTAAAGCCGCGATTGGATTTTTTGTGCATACTGGGCATGGGTTTAATAACCTCCATATCAAAATGTGACAAAATAAGTCGAATAGGTCGTTAAGTTCTTACTGTAAAAAAGATGGATTCGTGCAGATCTTTGTCGCTGAAATTTTCGTTGCCTAACGATTCTCAGGCGATTACGAGAAATTGGTCCACAACTGCGAAGCGAGAAAATTTCTCGAACGCACACGAATATCTTTTATGTTTATTAGTTTACTCTTTTTTGTAATCGTTTCGATAAGGATGGAACCGTTTCAATATCAACCGGCCCATTACTTTAAGAAGCGAAATTATCCATTTACAAGTAAGAACAGCATCAGCCTTGTAGAGAGATCGAGATTCGTCTGCCCAAATCATTTTTCCCCTTAAGGTTCTGTCCCCTTCCGTCTATTCCTATGATACCTACGACC
>JASFHG010000565.1:0-3286 GCA_050123355.1 Planctomycetia bacterium | reverse complement strand
CAAACCGTTCGTGCTTTACCTTGCCCATACGATGATGCACACGATCATCGACGCCTCGCCGAAGTTCAAAGGCACGTCGGACAACAGCTTGTACGGCGACGTGGTGGCGGAGTTCGACCATGAGACCGGCCGGCTACTCGACAAGCTTGACGAGTTGGGGCTGAGCGACAACACGCTGCTCATCTACACGACCGACAACGGCCCGTGGAGCCAGGAGGCCTATCGCAAGCGCAAGAAAGGCCATCCGGAAGGATCGATCTTCTGGGGCGACAGCAACCCGTGGCGAGGTGCGAAAGGATCGTGCTACGAAGGCGGGACGCGGGTGCCCTGTATCGTGCGATGGCCTGGCAAGGTCCCGGCGGGAGCCGAGTCGGACGCGGTCTTTGCGACGATCGACTTTCTGCCGACGTTTGCCCGTCTGGCCGGTTACGAGGTGCCGAAGGATCGTGTGATCGACGGTGTCGACCAGACCGACCTGCTCTTGGGCAAGTCGAAGAAGGGCAACCGCGATACGTATATGTATCAGAAGAACGGGATCCGCAAGGGCAAGTGGAAGTATCTCCGGGCGAAGCACAAGATCGCCCGTTATGCGAGGGATCCGAACCGGAAGAAGGATGTGGTCGAGCTGTACGACCTCGAGGCCGATCCGTACGAGACGACGAATCTGGCCGAGAAGTATCCCGAAAAGGTCACCGAGCTCGAGGCCCTGCTCTCGGCCGAGATCGCGAAGGAAGATTATCCCGACTTCAATGAGTACCAGATTGTGCCTAAAAAGAAAAAGCCGAATAAAAAGGCGAAGCGGAAATAGTTTTCACAAGTTCCCGGCCGCGTAAAGATTTTACCGTAGGGGGCACGAAGATCGCAAAAGAGACTTGAATCGATTTGCGTTTCCCGTGCTCCCTGCGGTTTTTTTGTTTTGTATTTTACCTCTGCTTTATCGCAGTGCAGTAGTGTTTATTGCTGTTTCTCCCAAAAGTAACGCCAGTTTGTCACTAGTGTCCACTTCATAATCGATCACATTCAGGTGGTGCGTTTCCCTGACCTGTTTTGCAACGCCTTCTTTTTTCAGGGGTTGAAACTTGCTCAAAAGTTTCCTTTTGCGACCCCCCTAAATCATATCTAATCTACTTGTGTTTTTGCCGTACAATAATGGCCAGATCGAGTGGTGATGCGGTCGGTGGTCGGCACCCTATTTTAGGGGGCATTGGATGGGACGGGATTCAATGCATGCAGGGCCAGAGGAAGTTTTTCCTACAGACACATCGGGAGAGGGATGAAATGGCTACGAATGAGTTGATTCACGAGACGAGCCCTTACTTGCTGCAGCATGCCCACAATCCGGTCGACTGGATGCCGTGGGGCGCGTCGGCGTTCGAGAAAGCGCGACGAGAGAAGAAACCGATTTTTTTGTCGGTCGGATACTCGACCTGCCACTGGTGTCATGTCATGGCGCACGAATCGTTCGAGAACGAAGAGGTTGCCAAGATTCTTAACGAAAATTTTGTCTCGATCAAGGTCGACCGGGAAGAACTGCTCGACGTCGACGAGCAGTACATGCTCGCCTCGCAGGTGATCACGCGTCGAGGCGGTGGGTGGCCCAATTCGGTCTGGCTGACGGCCGACAAAAAGCCGTGGTTCGCAGGTACCTATTTTCCGCGTGAGGATCGGGGGATGATGCCGGGCTTCAAGAGCGTTTTGTTGCATTTGGCCGAAACGTGGAAGTTGCAACGGTTGCAGGTCGAGAAGATGGCGGACCAGATGGCCGACATCCTCTGCCTGGTCGGAACGCGGCCGGATAATCCTCTCGATGAACAGGAACTGGAGCCGGCGCTGGTCGAGTTGGTGCTCCGATCGCTCCTTGCTTCCTATGACGAGCAGTTCGGCGGTTTCGGCGACCGGCCCAAGTTCCCCGCCCATGGCACGCTCGCGCTTTTGAATTATCAATATCGAAGGACCGGCGACGCGGACTATCTGGCGATGATCACCAAGACTCTCGAAGCGATGTGCCACGGCGGGATTTACGACCAGATCGGCGGCGGTTTCCATCGTTATTCGACCGACGAGCGATGGCTCCTGCCCCACTTCGAGAAGATGCTCTACGACAATGCGCAACTGATACGTATTTATGCCGACGGGTATGAGCTGACCGGCTGCGAGGAGTTCCGGACCGTGGTTCGCGAGACGGTCGGCTGGTTGAAACGAGAGATGCTTTGTCCCGGCGGCGGATTTTACTCGGCGCTGGACGCGGACAGCCTCAACGAGTCAGGCCGGCCGGAGGAAGGATGTTTTTACGTCTGGACACCACGGCAAGTGATCGACGTGCTCGGCGAGACGGACGGCAAGTTTTTCAATACGGTCTATGGGATCACGGAGGAAGGAAATTTCGAAGAAGAGGCGACCGGTCGACGTACCGGGGCGAGTATCCCGATCTTGGCCGTGCCGCTCGGCGATGCGGCACTCGGCGCGAAGATGCATAAGGACGAAGTTTATAATCGACTCAAGGTGATGCGGCAGACGTTGCTGGCCGCGCGAGACAAACGTCCCCGCCCGCATCAGGATGATAAGGTGCTGACCGATTGGAACGGCCTGACGATCGGGGCACTCGCCTATGCGGGCAATGTGCTCGATAAGCCCGAGTATGTCGAGATGGCGGTCCGTGTGGCGACGTTTGTCTTGGAAAATCTTCGCGACGATGAAGGTCGGCTGCTGAGGACCTGGCGAGACGGGCGAGCGAAACTGCCCGCCTATCTGAACGACTACGCCTTCTTCATCGACGGTCTCCTCGAATTGCATCGGGCGACCGACGAGCCGGATTTGAAGTGGCTCAATACGGCCGTATTGCTGGCCGATCAGATGGTGGCCGGTTTTCACGATGCCGAGCACGGTGGCTTTTTCATGACCTCCGACCAACACGACCCGCTCCTGCTACGCAGCACCGGCATGATCGGCGGCGGAAACGTCCCCTCGGGCAACGCGGTCGCCGCTCGTGTGCTTACCCGCTTGGGCGCCCTGACCGGAAGCCAATCCTACGCCGACGCCGCCCGCGGCGTTTTCATCTCGTATGGCGAGACGATGAAAGACCAACCCCACCAGTCCGAGCACCTGGCCCTGGCACTCGGCGAGTATCTGGATTGTTGTGACGTACAAGTAGAAGAAAGGGTGATTTGAACCACAGGATATTGAAAAATTCAGTAGTTCCAAGTTTAGTAAACATCAGTATTGTTTAGCGGTCGAACGGAGTTCGACGTGTTTTACACTAATAAACGAAAAACGTCGAACTCCGTTC
>JASFHG010000564.1:0-3288 GCA_050123355.1 Planctomycetia bacterium | reverse complement strand
CGGAACAGAAAACGATTCACCTACCGGACATTTTACCACCCACCCGGGTATTTATTTGAAAGGAGCGGTCCATGACCCCGAAAAAAGTTTTAGCCCTGTGTCGCGAGAAGGATGTGAAGGCGATCGACCTTCGTTTTATGGATTTTCCCGGCCTGTGGCAGCACTTCACGATTCCCGCCAATGCGTTGGACGAGGATATTTTTGAAGACGGTCTCGGTTTCGACGGCTCCAGCATCCGTGGTTGGAAGGCGATCAACGAGAGCGACATGCTTGTCGTCCCGCAGCCCGAGACGGCCGCGTTGGATCCGTTTGCCGAGTTGTCGACCCTCTCGATGGTTTGCAATATCCAAGACCCGATCACTCGCGAAGACTATACCCGCGACCCCCGTAACGTGGCTCGCAAGGCGGAGAATTATCTCAAGAGCACCGGTCTCGGTGACACGTGCTACATCGGAGCCGAAGCCGAGTTCTTCATCTTTGACGATGTCCGTTTCGAGCAGCAGCCGAACATGGGCTTCTATTACATCGACAGCATCGAAGGCCAGTGGAACCGCGGTCGTGAAGAGTATCCGAACCTTGGCTACAAGCTCCGTTATAAGGAAGGTTACTTTCCCGTCCCGCCCGCCGACCAGTACATGGACCTGCGAAACGAGATGATGCAGACGATGATCGACTGCGGTCTGGACGTCGAGTGTCAGCACCACGAAGTCGGCACGGCCGGCCAGTCGGAAATCGACCTGAAGTTCAGCTCGTTGGTTGATATGGCCGACAAGCTGATGATGTTCAAGTACATCGTCAAGAACGTCGCGGCCAAGAACGGCAAGACGGTCACATTCATGCCGAAGCCGATCTTTGGCGACAACGGTTCGGGCATGCACACCCACCTGTCGATCTGGAAAGACGGCGAACCGACCTTCGCGGGCAGCGGTTATGCCGGCCTGAGCGAGATGGCCATGTATGGTATAGGTGGTATCTTGAAGCACGCTCCGGCACTTTTGGCCTTCACGAACCCGACAACCAACAGCTACAAGCGTCTGGTACCCGGTTTTGAAGCTCCGGTCAACTTGGCCTACTCGCAACGTAACCGATCGGCCTCGATCCGTATCCCGATGTACAGCAACAGCCCGAAGTCGAAGCGGCTCGAATTCCGCTGCCCCGACCCGAGTTGCAACCCGTACCTCGCGTTTTCTGCCTGCTTAATGGCGATGCTCGACGGTATTCAGAACAAAATCGATCCGGGCGAGTCGCTCGACAAGGACATCTACGATCTGACGCCGGAAGAACTGAAGGACGTCCCGACGACGCCCGCCTCGCTCGAAGGTGCCCTCGACGCTCTGGAAGCCGACCATGACTTCCTGCTCCGCGGCGATGTCTTCACACAGGACGTGATCGATACGTGGATTTGGTACAAGCGAGAAAACGAAGTCGACGCGTTGCGACTCCGACCGCATCCGCATGAATTTTGCATGTACTACGACATCTAATCAAATCGTTTTGCAATGAAAATAAAAAAACGGGAGCTGCCGCTTTAGGTGGTTCCCGTTTTTTTGTAGGGTGCGTCGAAACGCACCTTTTAAAAAGTGTTTTCTCTAAAGGTGCGTCTTGACGCACTCTACAGATTACAGACCTACATCGCCGCGCGGCCTTCTTGGAGGAGCTTTAGCGGCTCGGTTCGACCGGTGGAAATGGCGGGCCAGAGGGCGGCCAACAGGCAAAGTCCTAACGCGATGCCGAAACCGATGGATAGTTGCGACCAGGGGATTACCAGTGGTGGAGCGAGGCCGCCGAAGAAGCTGACGTATTGCGAGATACCCGTCCCGCACCAGCCCGAGAGGATGCCGAACCCGAGGCTCAACAGACAGGTGATCAGCCCAATCAAGAGCCCTTCGGCCAAGACCATGCGGAACAGGCCCCATTGCGTGATCCCTTGCGAGCGGAGGACACCGAATTCCCAACGTCGGGCACGGACCGACGCCATCACCGTGTTGATGACGCCCAGTGACGTGACCAGTAGCGTGACCAACGGCAGATAGCACAGCCCCCAAATCCAGTTCGAAGCACGACGCGTGATGAACCATTCGACCATTTCGGTCGTGCTGACTCGTACGGACGGTCCGAACATCGTCGCGGTGCCCGACATTTTCCCCTGATTATTGACCGGTTGTGCTTCACCCATATGTCGTTCGGCGATCGGTACGAGTGTCTCGCCGACTTTGGTGACGGCCACGAACTTTTCGTCGATCTTCAGATCGGCGACTCGCGAGCCACCACCGCTGCGACGGCCGCCGCGAGGGCTTTTATTCTTCTCTTTAGCTTCGGCGGCCAAACGCTTGGCCTCTTCCGCTCGTTTGGCCTCCGCAGCTCGCGCGGCCTCTCGCCGGGCTTCTTCTTGCTTTTTCACGACGTCAAGATACTTCTTACCGACTTTTCGGTCGACGTCCATCCAGAAGAAGTTGATTTGATCCAACTTGAAATCTTGACGCACCGTGTCATAGTTGGCGAAAACCATCGCGGCGGATCGGGCATCACGGCGGCGGAGGCCCGAGAATTTCGTCATCCAGTGCCAGCCGGGCAGTGACACGACGCCGGCGATCGTATACGAGACCGGTTTTTCGGGTGCGTTTGGCGGGATCATGGAGAATGAATCTCCCACCTCCAAGTTCGTCGCACGAAGAAAGTGGTCCGGCACGATGCAATAGGGACCTTGTTTCAGCTTGGCGATGACGTCCGCCGGGCTGCCTTCGACAAAGCGTGCCTTCACCAGCGGATCGGAGCCGCCGAACGCCACCTGCGGATCGAGACCGATCATGATTACGTTGTTCTGCCGGATCACCGAGCCATGACCAGTGCCTTGCTCTTCCATGCCGGTGATGTCGGAGACAAATTTTGGCTGCTCGACGGCCAACGGGATGCATCGGTCGGCCTGAACGCCCTCGATGTTACGCACGTTTTCGATCTCCGAGTCGGGAAACCCGCCGCGTTGGATCGAGACCAACATGTCGGGGAACCACTTGCCCGGCTTGAACGGTTCGAGCATCGAGTATCCCCAAATCTGCATCGAGACGAACAGCCCCAACCCGACCGTCAACGCGGCGGTTGTCCCGAGCGTGCGCCATAGATTGCTCCCGAGTTGCGATTTCAGCAGCCGTGGTTCCAGCCCCAACATTCGGGCGACGACCGGGCCGAGTACCGCTTCGACGATCAGGATGGTCGCCGGCGTCAGCAGCAGGAAGCCCACGGCCATCGTTGAACAGCCGACGGCCATGTAGATCCCATAAAGCTTATCGC
>JASFHG010000563.1:0-3294 GCA_050123355.1 Planctomycetia bacterium | reverse complement strand
GTCCTCCTCGCTTACAAAATCATTCACGAGCGGACGATCCTTGGGACGAAGTTTTTTGTGGGTCGCGTTTGCTTTTTCAGGATGACGTTCGACGTCCAATTTGTGAACAACGGAGTAAAAGTGCAGCGCGGGGCGGAGGGAAAGTGCAGCGCTCGGGGGGGTGGATTGGTTTAGTATAACCTCGGGTGAAACGTTAGGGAAGTGGATGTTGCCTCCCCATGGGGAGGGCCGGTTATGGCGGTCGGTTTAGTTGGCCGGCTTGGCCTGAACGGGCGGGTTTTTGCGGTTGGTTGACCGTTTTCGGGCGTCTTTGAGGCGATAGCTTTCGCCGGTGGCTTCGAGGATATGGCAGTGATGGGTAAGTCTGTCCAGGACCGCGCCGGTGAGACGCTGGGAGCCGAGCACCTCGGGCCATTGTTCGAACGGGAGGTTCGTTGTGACGATCACACTCGTTTGTTCGTAGGCGGCGGAGATGACGTCGAAGAGGAGTTCGCTGCCGAGTTTGCTGGCAGGAACGTAGCCTAATTCGTCGAGGATCAACAGGTCGAGCTTCGCAAGCTGGGCTTTCATCCGCATCAGTTGTCGTTCTTCGCGGGCTTCCATCAGTTGCGTGATCAACTCGGTGACGCGATGGAACCGAACCTTTTTGCCTTGGCCGCATGCGGCGATGCCGAGTGCCGTGGCAAGGTGCGTTTTTCCCGTGCCGGGGTGACCAATGAAGATAACCGATTCACGCTTTTCGAGATACGCCCCACGCATCAACTCGCTGACGAGCACGCGGTTGATGGTTGGTTGAGCTTCGAACTTAAAATCTTCGAGCGTCTTATAGTTCGGGAATTTCGCCGACTTGAGTCGTCGATCGGCGGCACGCTTTTCACGGTCGAGCAGTTCCTGCTCGCAGAGTTGGAGCAGGAAGCCAAGGTGATCGACGTTTTCCTTCGCACATCGAGCGGCGATCTTTTCGCACTCGTCATGCATCGTCGGCATTTTTAGTGCCTTGAGGTGGTGCTTCAGTAGGACCGTACTTTTGGTTTCGAGTTTTTTCATTGATGTTGCTCCTGTTGTTCAGTTCTATATGTTTGTCCATGTTGTTGAAGAAGATATCCATATTTCGAAAGATTCGGTTTGGGAATCTGGTGATCTTGTAGATGAGGCCGGTTGTCGAGTCGGAACAGTTTGGCGGGCGACTCGCGGCCTTCCTGTAAAAGAATCCGGACGACGTCGACCGTCATCGCTCCGATCTGAATCGCCCGATCGATCGCGGCGCCGAGTTCCCTCACCGAGTGTTTTTCCAAAAGCCGCAGGATCTTGATGAACTCGCGACGGCCTTCACTTCCGCTGTCAGACTCCAATCGTCGGCGGAGTACGGTAAAACCACTTGGCAGCTCCCACTGCTCGAAAGGACGGCCAAAATCGAGCGAATTCGGCTTTTTCTGAAGAAGGCGAAGATAGTGGACAGGATTATAGTGGACGTTTTCCGACTCCCAATCGCGGACATGCTCGGCCACAACCCGAGTGTCGATGACGATCCGAACCCGATCGATCAAGCCGATCACCGTGGCTTCTCGGTGAGCATGCTCTGTCGGGACAGAGTAATCGTTTCGGTCGAAACGGACCAGTGAAAGCGTGTTCACTTTGCGGTTCTCGATCCGCCTTGCCTCAAAGTGTTGTGACGGAAGAGGTTGCATCGCCTTTCGGTCCTCTTCGAGCAACTCGGCCTTCGTGCCGGCCTTGCCACGTAACTGACGCTGCAAATCCTTGCGGCAATCGTCAGCCAACTTCCGATTGAACTCCTCGAAGTCGTCGAATTCCGGGATCGGCACCATGAAGTTGCGACGCGCGTAACCGACAAGATTTTCCGTATGGCCCTTTTCGTTCGGGCGCCGAACCAGGCAGAAATGATGCTCGAAAAGATAGTGCGATTGAAGTCGCAGAAACTCGCGAGTCGGCGTCTCGCCACGTCGACCAACGATCTTCGCGACGGCGATCTTCGAATTATCGTAACTGATCCGCGTCGGCACGCCGCCGAAAAACTCGAATGCGCGGCGATGCCCTTCTTGAAACGATTCGGTACACTCACGTGGGAATGCCTGAACAAAAAAGGCGTCGCTGTTGGGCAACGACATCACACAAAACATCGCCTTGGTCTTTCGACCGCGATAAATCACCTGCGATTCGCCAAAGTCGAACTGCGCCTCGCCCGGCGGATGAGAAAGTGGCATGAAAACTTCGGCGGTCCGCTGCTTATATCGCCGGATCTCGTCCCGAATCACCGTAATGCCACCAGTGTACCCATGTTCATCACGCAGCCGCTCGAAGATCCGCCGCCCCGTATGCCGCTGCTTGGGATGTGATTTTTTATCGGCTTCGAGAATTTCGTGGATGATCGGAACAAACGACCCCAACTTCGGCTTCTTGTGAGCCTCCTTCCGCCGATAGCCGGGCGGCTCCGCATGCTCCAAAATCTTTCGAACCGTCCGGAAGTTGAGCCCATACTGCTTGGCCGCCTCTCGGATGCTGAGCTTGCCCGACGAAACGGCAAGCCGAATCTTCGTCCATCGATTCATATCGTCAATCACTCTTTCCCTCACGATGATAACCATTCTCTGAATTATGCCGCTTATGCGGTAAACTCAAATATTGCTTACCCTTCGCAAGATAGGGTTAAGAGCGCTGCACTATTAAACCGTTACTTCCCCCCCGCCCCGCGCTGCACTTTTACTCCGTTGTTCACACTGCAAAATCCTTGAAGGGCACCTATGCGAAGATCACGTACACATGCTCATCCAGATTCCGCCGAAATATGCGGTGTCGGATATCATTGGGTACATGAAAGGTAAGAGTGCCATTCAGGTTGCAAGAACCTTCCTGCGGCGTGGCCGCAACTATCGGGGCTACCACTTTTGGGCCCGTGGATATTTTGTGTCAACCGTCGGAGCTGACGAGGAAACGGTCCGGAAATACATCCGAAATCAGGAGAGCACGGATCGCAAGTATGATCAGCAACGATTGTTTTAACTCGGACGCCGCCACCGGCGGCTACAAATCCTTGCCGCTTGGCGGCTAACAATAACACCGCTTCAAGCGGTTCCTAAACAAAAGCCTCCGGCTCTGCCGGAGGTGACTCACTTAGCGTTCCCCCCAAAAAATATGAAACCAAAAATCGAAGGTATTTTTACCCCTCACATGGTCCCGCTCGATGCCAACGGGCGAATCAACGAGCCCGAACTGCGGCGATATGTCGACTGGCTGATCCAACAAGGAGTCCACGGCCTTTATCCCAACGGCTCGACC
>JASFHG010000562.1:0-3295 GCA_050123355.1 Planctomycetia bacterium | reverse complement strand
ACAGAAGTCGCGACCGAGGCAATTTGGAAATCGTCCAATGCGGTGCACTGCATACGCCTCAGCCACGCTTTCTTCAAAGAGAAGCAAACCGAGTCGAGTTCGTTTGATGGTTCAACTCCGAGCGAAAACGACATTTAATCGCCGGAAGATCGAAAAGCATTTCAAAGATAAATCGATTCGATCGCTGGGGCACGCGGGCGGGGCAATTAATCTTACCGCCCGGCGAAGTATCCGTCGCACGAAAGAAAAACCGTCGCGCCCCGGCACGCCACCGCACACGCGACGTGGCCAACTCAAAAAGGCCCTGCGGTACAAGGTCGAGCGGCATCAGGAGAAGGTTGTCATCGGTCCGACACGGTCGGGGATTTCCACGATCGGGGCGACGCATGAGCATGGTCGGCGCCGCAAAATCCCGAACCCGCGTCGCCGGGTTCGCAAGATCGGCGATGGTGGCGAGATCGCGATCGGCCGCCCGTCGGGGAAACTGACCAAGCGAACACGACTTGGCACCGTCTTTGTGACATACACCAAGCTTCGCACACACAGCCAAGTGGCCCGGGCGAACCGCATCAACCGTTTACTCTACGGCCCTGAGGAAATCATCGTCGGGCGGTATCCAAAACGCCCTCTGATGGGACCGGCGTTGGAAAAAGTCAAAGATCGTCTTCCCAAGCTATGGGGGACCTCGGTGAAGTAATTTCAAAATCGCAATAAAGGAGCGCGGCGGTAGCCGCGAATCAAAACATGGGAATCAGGTTAGGGATGGAGGCGAAGCTGTACCACGGTACGGCTGGGACTACGGCAACCACCGAGATGCCGAACGTCAAGGACGTGACGCTCAATCTCGAAAAGGGGGAAGCGGACGTCACGACTCGCGGCAACCAAGGCTGGCGGGCGACCATCGGCACACTCAAAGACGGGTCGATCGAGTTCGAGATGATATGGGATAGCGATGACACCGGTTTCACTGCGATCAAAAACGCGTATTTTGGCAACACGCCGATCGCGCTGTTGGTTCTCGATGCCGAAAACGGCGAAGGTCTCGACGCCGACTTCTCGGTGACCAACTTCTCGCGAAATGAGCCTCTCGAAGAGGCGATCACCGTTAGCGTTACCGTCAAGCCGACGTACAGCACCCGAGCCCCAGAGTGGGTTGAGCCCGGTGCGTAAAGCATGGTGGAACGTTAGCTCTTTTTACTGAAAACTGAACACCGAACACTGAAAACTTTTATCATGAAAACTTTCAAAGATAATGCCGACCGTTCGTGGACTATCACGATCAACGTGGCGGCAATCAAACGGGTTCGTTCGCTGTTGGATGTCAACCTGATGGAAGCGGTCGAAGGGGATCTCTTGGAACGCCTGGCGACCGATCCGATCTTGTTGTGCGATGTGGTCTACGTCCTCTGCAAGCCGGAGGCCGACAACCAGGGCGTGACCGACGAGCAGTTCGGCCAAGCGATGGCGGGCGACGCGATCGAACATGCGACCACGGCCCTGCTGGAGGAACTGGTCGACTTCTTCCCTTTAGCGAAACGCCGGGTGCTCCAAAAAGCACTCACGAAGCTGAAGACGGTCGAGGAGAAGGCGGCGAAGTTCGCGGAGGCGGCACTGAACGATCCGAAGTTCGACGAGCAGATCGACGCCGCGCTGAGCGACATTACCGATTCTGTTTTGAGCTTGCGGGAATCCTTGGTGTCGACCCCAGCGAATACACCCTCCGCGAGCTGATCTGGATGGCCGAAGCCCGGGGCCGGGATGCGTGGCAGCACACGACCTCGCTTCTGGCCCTCCACATCAACATGAATCGCAAATCGAAAAACGATCCCATCTGCAAACCGGACGAGATCAACCCATACATCAAGCAACCCAAAGTAATCCTTCGAGGCAAAGACCTCAGAATCTTAAAAGACGTTTTCGTCAAGTAACCGTGGGCCACGCCCACCCCAAAAACCCCGAGGTAATCTGTATGAAACGAATTTTTCTTATCACGATGCTCCTGCCGCTCTTAGGTGCATCCGGCTCGATCCCCGAGCAGGCACTCGAGTTGCCGGCGGACCAGCGAGCCTGGTATCGCAACCCGGACGGCTCGTGCGTCCAGTGCTCGATCGGCATGTGTGGCCAGGATCAAAACGTTCCGGCGGCCGCCACGTTGCTCTGGAACACGGAGTACGGCCAGAAGGTTCGCGGCGGCTCGAACCCGTCGCGGGTGGCGGACTACTGCCGCGAGCGTGGCATCCGGGCGTACAACGTGACGGGCCGGAGCACGTTCGCCTGGATGAAGTGGGCGGTCTACACGGGCCGACCTGCCGCGATCGGAGCTGGCCGCGCCCACTTTCAAACGCTTGCCGGGTACGAGCCCAAAACCAAAACCTGGCTCGTCTGCAACAACAATTCGCCGACAAAAATCGACCGCTACAGCGAATCGCAGTTCCGGCGGCTGCATCTATCGAGCGGTCAATGGGTGGTCATTCTCGACTACCCGCCGCATCCGGCCTGCCCGGTTTATGTGAAGTGGTGGTAACGGTTGCCACTTAAAGTTCTAGATTTTCAGCATTTTTATCATTCGGCGTGGAAAGTCTGCGCCCACAGGAGACCTTTATGAACAACAAAAAACAAAACAGCGTTCCGTCCCTCGGTATCTTCTTGCTGTCGCTCGCATTCATCGCGGCAAGCCTCGTGATCATCAACGTCTGTTTCGCCGACCCTCCGGCGGGCGTGGACATGGGTGAGGTTTATCGTCGTGGTAACTCGGTCGAGCATATCGACGGTTTTCAGGCCGACGCCGATGCGGTATTCGAGGTGATGGCCCCGCCGGCCAGCGATGCGGACAAGTGGTTTGTCTCGGTGCTGACCACGCCCGGCTGCTCCGGCTGCAAGGAACTTTTGAAGAAGTGGGAAACGGACGATTGGCTTCTTTCGATTGCCGACCCCAGCCATCCCCAGAAAAGCTGGGCCCATTTCAGCGTCTATGATACGTCCGATCGCTCGCAGGCGTTCCGGTTCAAGGCCATGGAGGTATCGGTCTTTCCGACGGTTCTGGTGCAGCCGCCTCGAAACGGAAAGTACGGCTCGGCGAGCACGGTGGTCTACCAAGGCGTTTACACGGGCGACGCCCGCAAGCTGGCCGAGGCGATCAATGCGGCGATCCGGCTCTATGTGACTCGCGTGGCCGAGGTGCAAGGTGGCCACCAACAGGCCCCGTGGCAGCCTCGCGATAACACGAGCGACGATGATGATGACGCCGACGGACGTCTGTTCCCGATCTTCAACCCGGACGGTCGTGAGATCAACA
>JASFHG010000561.1:0-3296 GCA_050123355.1 Planctomycetia bacterium | reverse complement strand
ATCATAAAAGCCCCGGCGGGGCGACAGCGAAGCACAATTTTCTCGCTGCCGCCCCTCCGGGGCTTTCTGTTTATCTCGCATCCATTCCCCGGGGGTTGCCACCCCCGGCTACGCGCTGACGTCCCTGCCGGGACTTTTCCAGCCTTCTTCCCCCGAAAAATCACCAGAATCAGGAGTTTTTCCCTCTGGATTACTCCATTTCTTGCCCCGATTTTGCTAGAATTACCTCTAGTTGGATCATCTCATCCACGGCCCTGTCCCTTGCAACAGGACAAACACACAACCGATTCTAGGGAACCACCAAGATGAAAAACCTAGTCCCCTTTTTAACCCTCACCCTTCTCCTCTCCACCATCGCCTACGCCGCCGAGGATAAAAAGACTCCCGATACAAAGCCCAAGCAAGCAACTACAGCGGTAGAAGCACCAGCCGAAAAAGATAAATCTCCAACTTCCTCGCAATCCACCGCTGAAGAAGAGCTTCAAAAGAAAATAGCGGATATTGCCGACAAGTTTAACTCTCTGGAAAAGAAAATAGATGAGTTAAAACAAACCACAGAAGCGGTCGTGAAAATTCCGGATAAAACGCAATGTATTTCCCAGGAGAAAGAAAGTAATTTCCAACAAAAGCTCATTGATGATAAACTTGCTTCCTATGAAAAAAGTGTGGAGCACCAAAAGTGGGCCATTAGCATCATTGTGGCTTTACTTGTGGGGTCAGTAGCCGTTTTTATGTTTAAGAATCGGGGTGAGTATAACAAAGCTGTGAGTGAAGCAAGAGAGGCACAGAGAAAAGCGGAGCAATCGGCCGAAAAAATTAGACAGTGTGAAGAAGATGCACAGAAGAAATTAAAAAGCATTGAGATAACAGGCGATAAAAAGCTAAAAGAATTCAGCCAAAAATCTGGTAAGACACTAAAGAATCTCGACGAAAAAACGAAAGAATTTGACGGAAAGTCTAGCACGGCATTGGAGAGTCTTGAAAAAAGGACAAAAGAGTTCGACAAGGAATTTAAGAAGAAGCTAGAAGAATTTGATGATGAGACTAAAGGGACTTTTGAGAAAGCGGAAAAACAACGAGAATTTTCCCAGAAATGGAACGACGCACTCAGGGCAGGAGTTAGAGGAAATTTCGTGCTCGCCAATGCTCTTTGGAGAGAAATAACTGAGGAAAATCCAAAAGATGATATGGCTTTTTATAACTGGGGTTGCACTCTTTTAGAATGTGGTCAATTAAATAGATGGGATGCAAAATTTGTACTCTTGTTAGCTTGTGAAAAGTTTCAAGAGACAATAAATATTAATCCTAATAAATTCGAAGCATTTTATAATTGGGGCCATGCGCTTCTGGAATTGATTAGATTTGATGACATGAACGAAGAGGACTTACTTAAGGAGGCTTTTGAAAAGTTTGAGTCAGCTGAAAAAATAAAAGAAGGTTCTGCAGCATACGGTCTTGCACGTGTGTGGGCCAGAAAAGGCAATAAGGAAGAATGTAGGAAATGGTTAAAGGTTGAAGAAAAGAGAGGCACCCTGATCACTCGCGAAAGTGCAATGAAAAACAAAGACTTTAAAAATGTGCGAGACGAGGTGTGGTTCCAGAAGATTAAATGGGCAGGTGAGAATTAGAATCTATCCCAAATCTCAACCGTGAGTTGTCGGGTTCGTTAGCCCCGTCGCCTGCGACGGGATTTTGAGGGTGTTTCCGGCCGCAGGCGGCCGGGCTAACGTTTGATGGAGAAGGGGGTTGGGGGAATTCTAGTCGACCCTAAAAATCATACCAAATCCCGAAGCCGATTTTGTTTTCGTATTGGTCGATGAATTCGTATTGGTCGCTCATGCCGACGTAGTACTGGAGGCCCATGCGGAACATGTGGCCGGTGGGGCCTTGCCAGAGGAGGCCGGTTTGGACGATGAGGTTGCCGCCGAAGTCGACTTCCTCGCGGAGGTGGCCGCCGATCGCGAAGAACGGCTCGGGGCGCAGGCTGGTCGGGCGGTTCTTCGTGTACTCGAAGCCGAACTGGAGCTCCCACGGCTTGGTAAGGTCGCCGGTCTGGAACGCCCAGGCCGCTTCGGCGTAGAGACGCATCGTCCGGTCGCGGAAATAGATCGAGTGGCCCAGCAGCAGGCAGTCGCGCGAGTAGTTGATCCGCCGCGCGCCGGGATTTTTTATCATATACTCGTCGCCGAGGTGCGAGCTGAGGTGGTAGTAGCCGAATCGGGTCGCGTGTCGGCCGCGGGCATAGCTCAGCGGAACACCGAACTTATAGTCGCACGACATGACGTCCAGGTCGCGGTTGAGTTGGAGTCGCGGGAAGGCGGCCCCTTCCATATCGACTTGCCAACCTTCTGGATGATTGAGGTTCTCGTTGCCGTAGCGGAGGATCCCGACCCGTGCGCCGAGCGCGACATCCCAGATCCAGCCCCAGCGGTTCTCTTTGACCCATTGCCCGGCCAGCCGGCACTCGTGGGCCGACGCCATGTACGGCCGATAGAACAGCCCGTCGGGCAAGAGTTGCGTATGCCAAAGGTCCCGGCATTGGAACCGAGGCATGAACGAGCTGGAACCGACCCGCGACTCGTCGGTCGGCGGAGCGGTCCGCCATTCGGTTGCCCGTGGTAAGATCGCAACCGTCTCGGCCGCAGGTTGTCGCGAAGGGGTCGTCGTCGGTTGGGGGGCGATCGCCGGGTAGGAGACCACCGTGGAACGGGTTTGATCTTGGGATGCCGTGTTGCTGTAGAGCGGGCTGCTCGCGGTGGCACGGGCGTCGGCCGGCGGCAGGCGCAGCGTCATCCCGGTGCTCGTTGCTTGAAGCTCGTAGGCATGGATCTGGGTCGTTATACCGAACGCGACGAGAATCGCGAACGAAAATCGCTTCATTTCCTCCCCCCAACAGTTTTTGCCATGAAGGCTTTCAGGTGCGGGCCTAAAAGCGACGGGCAGGCCCGTCGGCTAAAGCGCCGAACAAGCTCGGCGGCTATTGATCATCAGCAATAGATGTCATGGTGGTTTTTCCTTTTACCCCACCAAAGCAGCCTCCCGTTGGTCGGCTTCTTGACATTCTTTATCTGACAGTCAATGAACGTATTTGCGGGTAATACAGCCGCTACATCGAGATTTATCGGCATAACCGGCAAGGCCACCGCACCCAGAATGGTGGAAATGGGCAGATATGGCCAAATTTCCAGTCATATTGAGGGGGGAATTGAGAAACGCGGCAAAATGCTCTACAATTTTTCTCCCCCCTTCTTAAAGGGGTAATTTAGGGGATCCGTTTAGCGGTCGAATGGAATTCG
>JASFHG010000560.1:0-3298 GCA_050123355.1 Planctomycetia bacterium | reverse complement strand
ATCAAACCCTGTGGTAGCGTCCGCCTTCCATCCCGGGTAATATGATGGACGAGGAAGAGCCGATCAACCGGGTAAAGAGCATTTGCCTATTTGCCCTAAACCTGGCATTCTGCCTCGCCGTTTAGCGGTCGAATGGAATTCGACGCTTTTTAAAAAAACCGACCAACTCCAAACACGTCGGACAAGTCCGACCGCTAAACAACAGAAACTACAAAAACCTCCAATTGGGAACCCCCCATGCACTCGTCGCCCCTTTTTAGCTTTGGATTCGCCGGCCCGGCGATGCTCGCCTGGGGGGTGGCGATCGCGCTGCCGATCCTGGTCCATCTCTGGCGACGGCGACATTCTCGCGAAGAAACCTGGGGGTCCATGCGACTGCTGGAAGAGGCGATCGGCCGAAGTCGACGGCGGCTGCAAATCGAACGTGGATTTCTGCTGCTGCTCCGTATGCTCCTGATCCTCTTCCTCGTCCTGGCGGTCGCCGAGCCGGTCGCCGACACCGGCACGGCCGCCTCGGTGGTATCCGACGCCAAAATCCATCGCGTCATCGTCATCGACGGTTCGTTTTCCATGGCCTATAAGCCAACCGATCGGAGCCGCTTCGAGCATGCCAAGGAAATCGCCCAGCGTATCGTCAAATCGGGCCAAACGGGCGACGGCTACTCGCTCGTCCTGGCCGGAAGCCCTCCGCAGATCGTCATCGACGCGCCCGTCTTCCAGCGGGACCGTTTCGCCCAAGCCATCGACCAGCTCCAACAGCCTGACGCGACCCTCGCTCCCCTCGAAACGCTCCGTCAAATTGAAAAGGTTCTCTCTCGGAGCCAAAATGCCCGTTATAAATTCGCTCGAACCGAAATCTACTTCCTGTCGGACTTCTGCCGCGTCGGTTGGATCGTCCCCGAGAAAACCCAAGCCAAAGTCTATCAAAGATTGGCCGCCCAATTAAATCGCAAAGCGACCCTGATCGCGATCGACCTTGGTCAAACGGACGCCACCAACGGGTCGATCACCTCGCTTTGGGCCACCCCGTCGGCCACGACCGTCGGGCGGCCCATCCAGTTCCACGCCGAGCTGAAATATTTCGGAACGGCCAAACCGCCCAAGAGTCACGTCGAGCTTTTCCTCAACGGTCGCGTGGCTCAACGCCAAACGGTCAAATTCGACAAAAACCTTCAAGCAACCGTCGTCTTTTCGCACACGTTCACCAAATCGGGCCTGCAGGAAGTCGAGCTACGGCTGCAACAAGACCATCTCGACGTGGACGACCGACGGTTTTTGATCGTACCGGTCCACGAAGCGGTACGGGTGCTCCTGGTCGACGGCCGTCCCCAGCAAGATCGCCTCCGGGCGGCAGGCAATTTTCTCGCTACGGCTTTAAAGTCGGACGAAGCGGACACGGTCAACGCGTTCTCTCCGGACTCCAACCACTTCTCGCAGAAATTCACGGTCGAGACGATCCACGAAAACTCGTTGCCGGAAACCAGCCTGGCAACCTACGACACCGTCCTCATGGCCAACGTGGCCCAAGTCACCTCGGCCGAGGCAAAAGCGTTGGACCGTTATGTACGGCAAGGAGGCGAGCTGGTCCTTTTTCTCGGCGACCAGGTCATGACGGATCGGTATAATCGTATGCTCAAGGACCTGCTGCCGGCTCAACTTGGAAAAACACTCACCTTCGAGACCCCGCCGAAGCTCGACCCGTTGGGCTACCGGCACCCGATCGTGCAACCGTTTCAGGCCCATCCCGAGTCGGGCCTCTTGACGCTCCCGATCCGCCGTGCGATTCAACTGGATACCGAAACGCATCCACAAACCCAAGTCGTCCTGGCGACCGAGGAGGGCGAGCCGCTTATCGTGGAACAGACTGTCGAAGCCGGTCGTGTGATCCTCGTCGCCACCTCGGCCGACACGAGCTGGACGATGGCCCCGATCTGGCCGAGCTTTGTCCCGCTGGTTCAAAGGATGGCGAGCCTCGGCTTTGAAGCCACCGCGAGCAACCGCAATTTGGAAGTCTCGCAACCGATCTTCATCACCGCCCAAAAAGACGAGGTCCTGGCACAAACGCGGATCGTCACCCCCCGGGACATGAACCTCCCGCTCGTCCCTTCCGAAGAAAAAATGAACACCTGGTCCTTCCACCAGACTGACGTCGCCGGTATTTACACACTTCAAGAGAACGGAAAAGAAAATCTCGAAGAGCGATTCGCGGTGAACGTCAACCCGATCGAGAGCAATCTGGCCAAGCTGAGCAAGACGATGCTGCAAAATGATGTCTGGCCGGGGATCCGCTTCGCTTATCGAACCACCTGGAACGAGCAGACGGCCAACCTATCGCTCAACGGCTCCTTTGCAGCCACGGGCGAGAATCGAGCCTCGCGAAATCTGCTCTTCTTCGGACTGTTGCTGCTGGCCATCGAAACGTGTTGGATCATAAGGAACTTTTCGCCCAAAAAATCGAAGCGAAGACAAATAGAAGCGTAGTACCAAAAACGTCGAACAAGTTCGACCGCTAAACAAAACATAAATGAACACTGAAAACTTTCAATAATGACCGGAAACATACCATATTGGATTCAACGACTGCTCGGGCTTGACGTCGAGCCCGGATATGGTATGGCATGGCGGATCGTCTGGTCCTCGTCCTGGCCCAACTGGCTGTGGTGGTTGTTGATCGCCGTGGCCGTTTGTGTCGCCACCGTCCCTTATCTTCGTTGGCACTCGATCTCGCACCTGACACGTCGACGCCGTTACACGCTACGGATCATCCGATCGTTTGCCGTGGCGATTCTGCTGATAATGATCGGTCAACCGGAGCTCCAGCTCGAAAAAACCGACCTGCCGATCTTCGCGGTCGTGCTCGACGACTCGATGAGCATGACGTCAACCGACCGAGACGCAACCCCCGACCCCAAAGCAAAATCAAAAACGGAAGCAAAAGAGCGTATCGAGCAGGCACAATCGGTCTTGCTCGCCGATAAAAATCGGCTGCTTCGAAAAATGGCCCAGCGATACCGAACCGACGTCTATCGCCTGAGCGACATGGAAGTATTGGGGGGAAGCAGTCCGAACGAACTGCCGACATTGATCGAAAAAATCCGATCGCTCGAAGCCACCGGGCCGACGACCCGGCTGGGCGATGCGGTCACGTCGATCCTCAACCGCCACTTCGGTACGGAGCCGGCCGGCATCCTACTGCTGACCGACGGGATCAACACCGAAGGTCCCGACTTGAAAGAAGCAGCCACCGCGGCCAAGCGGCTCGGCGTGCCTCTTTACACGGTCGGGATCGGTTCCGAAA
>JASFHG010000559.1:0-3299 GCA_050123355.1 Planctomycetia bacterium | reverse complement strand
CGTTTAATTCGTTCTCTTTCCAGACAATATCTAGAAACTTTTCAACGCCTAGCGGGTGCTCTGAGCCAAAAATGAGTCCGTAAATATTAGGACCTTTTTTGATTGTGAATGGGTAGAGTTTTGTTTTATTCCCGGTCGGAATCTTTTTTCTATAATATCGGAGCATAACTCGATGCATGTTTACTTGCTTGGCGGTGGCAATGGTCGTTGAATCCAAATCTGGAAGATGCTCTTTAAATTCAGGTCTTTCCATAAATCGCTTTATAGACGAAGAGGAAAGAAAAAACAGAAAATCGGTTCTTTCTAGAGAAATTAATTTTTGAAAAGTATCGCCAGTTACGTGTTTAATTCCATATTGGTCAATAAAAAGAAGATTGGGCTGTCTCGTAAGTTGTGGATATAGACATGGAAATAAATCCTGAAAGTCTTTATTGCAGTATGTTACATTTACCATGTTGTGCCTGGAACCCAAATTATACTTAGATTTCACAGTTGATTTAAGTTCGTTGAATTTTTCTTTATCAAACTCGTTTAATACAACCTGAATATTAATTTGCTCCTTAGATATTTGTTCCTTGAATGCTTCAAGAGTCTTGAAAATACGTAAGGGGCTCCCCGCCACCCCTTTTGAATCTTGGCCCGATCCGGCAAAAAAATCACAGATGGCTACTTTTTTGAAATGAGCCGTTTTTATGAATACTGGAAGCCATGTGGTGAGATACTTTTCAAAAATATCGAGTTTGGTTTGAGTTGCTTCGTCGAAAGGCTTTTTATTAATATCTTTTGCCACCGGGTGCCCTCATTTTGAAAATTTCCAATTTCTCAAAAAAGAAAAATATTTATAATGCTATTATTATAGCCACGATTTTTATAATCACCGAGATTGAAATTACATCTTTTTTAATCAAACCTCTGTTATAGCAACGCTTTGCTGCAATTACGGGATAGGTTGTTTGCCTAGTTTGCCGTGTCCAGCTAATCTGCCAAGCGATATTCCAGGCGAGGGGATTGGTAAAGCTTGCCGAACGGGGCGATTTTTGTCAGAATGGGGGAACTTTTGCGGGGGATCGCTCGTCGAAAACCTCGTGGAAGGCTCTTTTGTCCCCAAGGTCCCGTTTTATAAAGGGTTACCTCATGAGCGAAACGAAAAAAGGCCCGGAGGCCAGCGTCTTGCAAGCGAAGCCGGTACTCGATATGCCGGACACTCCCAACTATCCCCTTCGCGACGATATCGCGGAAACGGTACGAAACTCGGCCGGTCCGTGGAGCAAGACGACCCGAGCGGCGGCCGCACTCCTCTTGGCGACGACGCTTTCCGGGTGTGGTTTCTGGCAGGAAGATCCGCCGGTCATGCTGGGATGTATCGCGGTCACGCCACCTGCCGTCACACCGGAAGAAGAAGTGCCGGGTATGATGGGAAGTGAGCTTCCCGATCTTCCAGGTGAAGAGTCCCCTCAGCCCGATTCTCCAGCCTCGGATGTCCAACCATGAGCAAGAAACCTAAAAGACGTATCCAGTCAAGTGTAAAAGCCAGGCCGGTTCTCGAACTACTTCAGAAGCCTGCCTATCCTGACCAGGCCGCGTTGTCCGAACAGGCAGGTTCATCGATCGGCCACTGGGGCAAGGCAGCCGCCGGGGCAGCGACGTTTTTCTTGGCGATCAGCGTTGGGGGGTGTAGCGATTCGCCCGTGACGTCGTCGGGAAATCAGCAAACCATTTCTTGTGTTGAACAGCCCCAACTCAAGCCTGGCACGACAATGGTCGCACCTATCTTCGATCATGGTGAAGGACGAGGTGTCATGGGATGTGTTGTGATATCGCCGCCCGTTTTTCTTTCCGAGGAAGAAGGTGTGCAGATCATTCGGGAAGAACTAAGCGAGCATGGAATCATATTGGGCAAGGGAGGTATACTCAAAGGCGTTACCGTAAATGCTCCTTTCTCCGAGTTCGACAAAAAGAGTACCGATGATAAGACTTCGAAAAAAGAACCAATAGCAGTTGACGCTATCGATTTGAACCAAGGAGTCGCTATAGAATTTTTCACAAAAGAAGATTGTCATCAGTTGAAAGCAACTTACGGATACGGGAGCAGTAAATGGACTTATGAACCAAAGAAGGGGGCAGAGCGTCTCAGTCAAGAGATTGGAAATCAAGGTGCGGATGAGGTGCGGATAGGCATCTTTTACGATCCGATGATTTCTTGGTATTCACGATTTGTTTACAATTCGGATGAAAAGCCAAAAAAGTCTCTGACCAGGGAAGAATATGAAAAACTGGCCGAAAAAGAGTCGAAAGAGATATTGCGTCAACAAGCTCAAGATTTTGCCAAATGGCTCGATCAAAAAGGAGTGAAGAAAGATGGCGAAGAATCCTCATAACAAAAAATCGCGAGGGAAGGTGGAAGCTCGGCCGGTTCTGGAATCGCTTCGCGAGCCGGAATATCCCACCGCGATGGAGACGAGCTCCTCGAAATGCCGCTGGGGCAAGGCGGCGGCCGGAGCGGCGACGTTTTTTCTGGCGATCAACATTGGCGGCGTTGCCGAATCGATCCCGCCGATGAAGTACCGACCTCAAATGGTGCAGCAAGCCCAAGAGGCTATGGCAGCGAACGCCACATTTCAAAGCCAAAACGGGATCATTGTCGCACCGCTGTTCGAGCATGGCGAAGGTCGTGGGGCGGCCGGGTGTGTCGTGGTGTCTCCGCCGGTGTTTCTCTCGGAAGAAGAAGCGATGCAGATCATTAAAGAGGAACTGGGCAAGCATGGGATCAAGCTCGACAAGGGGGGAGAATTGGCGGGCGTGGAAATGCGGATGCCCGTTCCCAATATTTATGGATTCAGTGAAGATGAGGGGAAAACGCTCGAAAATCCAATCTCGCTGAATGTGGATGGCGAGAATTTGGATAAAGGGATTGCCATCGAGTTCGTCTCTCGCTCGGATCTGGATGCTTTAAAGCAAAAGTCGGATCTGGATGCCTTTAATAAAAAAGATGCCGATGGGAGATGGATGCCGCGCACTTTTTCTATGAGGAGGAGTTCTGTTCAAAGTTACGACATGAAAAGTGTTGCGAAATCCCTGATAAAAAATGTCGAGGGTAAAGGGAAGAGGAAAGTTTACCTCGGCGTGTTTTATGATCCGACCGGTTCCGTGAACGCTTGGGGCGAGCCTGTGGACTGGAAAGCGTTCGAAAAAGAAGCAGAAAAACAGAAAAAGGATGAGAAGACGGAAGAAAAAGAAACACTGACCGAAGAGCAGCGACACGAAGAAGCAAGGAAATCACTAGAGAAGCTGGCTCGTCT
>JASFHG010000558.1:0-3308 GCA_050123355.1 Planctomycetia bacterium | reverse complement strand
CCAGCTTGTTGGTCTTGTCCCCCAATTCCTGCGTCAGCCGCGTAGCGATCGAGCGGGCCGCCAGACGCCGCGGCTGCGTGTGGCCGATCATGCCGGTCACGCCACGGCCCAGCTCAAGGCAGATCTTCGGCAGTTGGGTCGACTTGCCGGACCCGGTCTCGCCACAGACGACCACCACCTGGTTCTCGGCAATGCAGTCGCGGATCTCGTCACGCCGCATGACGACCGGCAGCTCCTCGTCGTAGGTGAGCTTCGGGATGCTTGCCCGCCGCCGCTCGGCCCGGGCCGTCGACTTCTCGAAAAGCTGCTGGAGCTTTTGCAGGTCCCGCTCGAACGGCTTTTTTTGCTTCTCGCGATCCTCGATCCGCCCGAGCGTCTTCACCAGCGCACCCCGATCGGTGTTCATCGCCTGATCAAGTTGTCGTCGGTCGAAGTGGGGCATTAAGGAAGGGGGATGGTTTGTATTGTTTTCTGTGTCCGTTATTTATAGGCTTGATTTTCTTCGATTCTTTTCAATGCCGTGGAAGCAGCTTTACGAACCGTCTCATCTTCATCCTTCAGGATAGCCGTCAGCGGTTCTACTGCCCGTTTATCGCCAAAATATCCCAACATACTAGCAGCAGACACACGAACTCTCGAGTGTTCATCTTTCAGAGCGGCGATCAGCGGTTCTATTGCCTGCGGATCACGTATTCTACTCAGTCTCAATCTCTCGATGGCGATTTTTCGGATTTCCCAGTTTTTGTCTTTCAGCATAGAGATTATTGGCTTGCTGACCCGTCTATCACGAAAATCCCCCAATGCCAGAACGGCATACTTCCGGACCCCATCATTTTCGTCCTTCAACATGGTAATCAAAGGCTCTATCGCCCGTTTGTCACCGATAACTCCCAATGCACTGGCGACAGCTTCACGGACGAGAGCGTTTTCGTCCTTTAGTGCGGCGATCAGTGGTTCGACTGCCGGTTCGTTATCACGCCATCCCAATGCTACAGCAGCGTACTCACGAACGGAAGCTTCCTTATCCTGCAAAGCAACGAGTAATGGTTCCACGGCTTGTGGATCGTCGATATAGGCCAACGTCGCAGCGGCGGATTGGCGAATCAACTGATCCTCATCCTTCAGGGCAGCAACCAACAAATCCACTGCCTGTTTGTCACCAATATTCTTCAACGCCTCGGCAGCAACACCACGAACCGGATTTTTCTTGCCACCTTTTAATGCAATGGCAACAAGCGGTTTTACGACCCGCTTATCACCATTTTTTCCTAACGCTTGAGCTGCCTCCCGGGCAATATCAATCTCTTCATCCTCCAGCAAGGCGATCAACGGTTTTATGGCTCGCTCGTCATCAATTCCGCCCAACATGTTAACAGCCAAGCCACGGTATAACTTTGGGGCTTTTTTATCTTCCGACATGGCGATCAACGGGCCTACGGCAGGGGGTCCGATTTCTTTCAACGTTTCGAAGACAGAGATCAACCCCAAAGGAGATTGTAACCTCATTTGCTTCAACGCAGTAATCAATGGTTCCACGGCGGGAGAACCTATTTTCGCCAATTCGGCAGCCGCCGATTTGCGAACCTTGTCGTTCATGTCATCCAGCTTTGGAATCAAGGATTCGATCTTTGTTTTTTGCGACCCTGAGGTTTCTTGTGAATAACCATAATTCAACAAAATCAAAAACGCACAAAGAAGTAGCAGTACAAATCGGTAGACTTTGAACATGGCTCCATACTCCTAAAATTGGTGTTTTATAGATCGCTACATATTGCCAAAATTTTGGGCAACGAAGCGGTTCACTATCCCATAAAGTCCCTTGAAAAACAAGGGTTTGCCGCGATCGGCGTCTTTGGATCAATCGGCATATCGGGCATGATCATCACAGGCGGACTCGATATTTATCGATATATCCGCAATGACCGTTTTGCGTGACAAAAAGTTCGAGGAAACGCGGGATTTTGGGTTACACTTCAAAAGATTTATGAGTACGGAAACGATACGGGGATATGGAGAGCAGTCTCCAAACGCCCCCTCTCCTGATGGGAAAGAGGCCCATCGGGATCGGTTTCGCGGATAAAAAATCAGAGCACGGATGCTTACTCAAGTCGGCTCGAGAAACTCCCCCCAACCTGTTTCTCCGCCGGATGGAGCATAAGAGCCATGGAACTCAATAGAAATCAATACTTCATGATCGGCCTGGTCCTGCTTTTTCTGGGGATACAGCTTTACGCAACCCACTCGGTAGTCCTGACCCCAAAATGCACGAAGATTTTGGCCGAAAAGACAGGGCACCCGATGGCAGCGACGATCGACGCAGTCGATGCGGTCTCCGGTTCGGATAAGACCGTCGCCCCGAGCCACACGCTGGTCATCCAGCCTTGGATCGGTTGCTCCCTGATTGCCCTGGGAGCCGTTTTAGCCCTCCACGCTTTTGCGATGAAAAAGCCTACCTAACCAGCCCGATTACACTGCTTTCACAACTCCCAAACACGCCGACTGCCGCTCGACGACTAAACCATCCCACAAAGAATCATGTCCCACCTCCTACTTACTCCCTTCAAAGTTCGTCTTTTGCTTATTGTGACACTTTTCATCGCTTTCTCTCTGGCCGTTTCGTTCGGAGCTATCCCTTCGACGAAAGAGGCCAAAGAGCCCGACCCTTCGTCCTACCTCCTGCGAGAAGGGACCAAGTTGGAAGCGGCGACCGGTTTCTTCCAACCGGCCGGCGATCGGACGATCTTCTTTATGAAGACTGACCGGCGGCGATTCATCTGCCTTGAAAACCTGGCCCTACAGCGGATCGACACCCAGTCGGCCAAGGCCGAGTGGCGGGTTCAAGGAACGGTAACCGAATTCAACGGCGAAAACTATCTGCTAATCGAGATGGCCGTCATGACCTCGGTGGATTAGGCTCCATAAGTCAGGGCTGGCCCTGACACATCGCTACTTTACCCTGCTCCCGGTACGATATTCTTGCGTTCTTGTCGATTCTCCAAGGAACAACTATCATAAAGGGGGGGGATGGCCCCCGAGTTCTGGTATGTCTGTGCGAAATCGAAAGATTCTCAGGAGCGATAAATCATGTCCGTTTTTTTATCCCTGATCGGAAAGCGTAGCGGTCGGATCGTACTCGGCACGATTCTTGGCTTGGTGGTCTCGACGGTGACACTTTCGATGCCTTGCTGGGCAAACATCACACCCACCGCAAAAGCAAAATCACGCAACGGTGCCATCTTCATGGTCTATGAAGTCGACGAGGAAACCTTTACACCATCAAATGAAGAGGGTGCAAAACCTCAAGGGGT
>JASFHG010000557.1:0-3309 GCA_050123355.1 Planctomycetia bacterium | reverse complement strand
CCCAGCGCCCAACGGAAGCGAGTTCTCAAATGGTGCGGAAGCACCAACCAAAAATCACTCCGGTTCGCCGACCTGTTTGAGATATTCGGCCAGGCGGAGTTCGAGGTCCAACAGGTCTTGCCAGCGGCGTTGGGGGATCGTCACACTGTTCGACTTTCGCGAGACCTCGGCCGTTCGGGCCAGGTTGCGGAGGCGAAGGTGGAGATAGTGGAGCAGCTCGCTCACTTGGGCCGCTTGACCGGGATTGAAATCGTCCGGCAGCTCCGGCGGGAGAAGCGTGTGAAGCGTCATCTGAGCGTCGGGGTCCTCGGACCAGTTCAACTCCGACTCGAGCATGAAAGACGGAAGGTGCTCGCTCTCCGGATCGTCCATGTCGTCAACGTCCAGCGGCACGCCTTGTGTCAGATCAGCACCGCGAAGTTCCGCGAGCCGGTAGGCGATCTCTTGCTCCGAACCATAGACGAGCATCGTTCGCCCGATCATGATCACGTCGCCCGGCCGAAGGATCCAGAGCCGGATCGTTTCGCCGTTGACCTTCGTTCCGTTAGTGCTGTCCAGATCGGTCAACACGATCCGCTCTTTATCCTGCTGGAGCTTGACATGATAACGGCTCACCCGTTCGTCGTTGATCTGGATTCCGTTTCCATCCTCACGACCGAGCGTCACCGGCAACGAAACCTCTTCATAAGTTTTTCCTCGATCGGCTCCATCCAGAACTCGTAACGTTACGCCTGCCATTTTGAGTGCACTTTTCGGTCAAATAATAAGGTTTAAAAACGCAAGTACCATACACATCGTTGCTTATAGCATGAATAGAGCAAAAAAGTCAACCGCACCCCTCGCGGGCAGGAGGTGATATACGTAAATATAGGATCGGGGTACGATACACGGATAGGCCGAGAACCGCCCGTAAACGCATCTCTTCCAGTTTTTTATTATCCAAAATTTTCATAGCGAGAATCGATCGATGTTCAAAAAACGCCATCCGAAGGTCGGCGCGCGGCCCGGCACCCTGGTCATCGCCGAGAGTGCGGTAGCACCGAAGCTCAGCGTCATGCATTTCGATTCGCAGGAGGTCCGCGAAGAAGAGGTCACGGACCTGGAGAAACTTTGGGCGGCTCACGACGAGCAAACGATCACCTGGATTTGTGTACAAGGGCTGGGGGACGAGGCGGCCATCCGCCGGATCGGGGAAATTTTCTCGCTTCACCCCCTGGTCATGGAAGATGTCACCAACGTCCCGCAACGACCGAAGGCCGAGCTGTACGACGACCAGTTTTTTTTGACAAGCCGGTTGGCCACGTTCTCCAAATCGAAGCGGATCGACTTGGAGCAGGTCAGCATCATCCTCGGCAAGAACTACGTCATCACGTTCCAAGAGCGCTACGGTGACCTCTTCGACCCGATTCGCAAACGGATCCGCAACCCACAGGGCCGGATGCGGCAGTACGGTGCAAGCTACCTGGCCTACGCCCTGTTCGATACGGTGATCGACGCGTATTACCCGGCCTTGGAAAAGATCGGCGACTACCTGGAGCATCTCGAAGACCAGATTCTCCAGCGACCCACCTCCTATCTCCTGCGACGCTTGAACCGGATCAAAAACGAGCTGCTCCAGCTCCGACGTGCGATCTGGACCCAACGAGAAGCGGCCCTTTCGCTCGCGAGGGAGCCGAACCCGATGATCGAGGAGGAGGTACGCGTTTACCTCCGCGACACGTACGACCACTGCATCCAGACGGCCGAAGTGGCCGAGATGTACCGTGACATGACCAGCGGCCTGATGAACACGTACCTCTCGGCCATCTCGAATCGGACGAACGACGTGATGAAAGTCCTGGCGATCGTCGCGACCATCTTCATCCCGCCGACCTTCGTCGCCGGCGTCTACGGCATGAACTTCGAGTACCTGCCCGAGAAAAATCTCTGGTGGGGCTACCCGGTCACGCTGCTCGTCATGCTCAGCATGATGGCCGGCATGCTCTTCTACTTCCGCCTCAAAGGCTGGATCGGCCAAGAGAAACCGGACCGTAACGGGAATGGAAACAAGCACAAAAAACCAGAATAACCCGTTTAGCCGCCGAACACCGTTCGGCGCGATTTGACCAAGTGAAAGTTTTCTATTTCTCACTCGACAAGGAACCATAAATGACGGATATTCATGAAGCGATCGAACCATTCCCAGAAATCGTGTCACGATCTTTGGGAATTTGCCTCTGCTTTTCGTCAGGGCAAGCCCTGACCTACAAACTGGACCCATTTACAAAACATCTTCGAACCGACCGAATTACATTCTCGTTCCAACTCGGCCATAACCACAAGAAACCCTGGCAATTTAGCGATTCACAGGGAAAGCAAAAATGAACCGCAACAAGAACCATAAAACATTCATTGCAACCATACTATTTACCTGTCTCGTAGGGCTCGCAGCTCTATCAATCGCATCAGCCCAAATCCCAGATTTATTTTCTAACGACACCGAAGTGTTGGTGTACGGTGATGAACAGGCGATCGTTAACGCGATAACAGAAAAAAACAAACCACAAAAAATCAACAAAAAACATCAGAACGAGTTGGACCACGTTTTCTTTATTTTACTCAGACGAGCACATCCAAAGCCAAAACCGGAAAGACTACTGCGACATACCATAAATGCAATGTGTCGGAAAATCGAAAATATCACCAAAACCAAGGTTCCAGATTCTCAGCGCAACACTTGGATAACAACCGCTACGCAAGCAAACGGATTCCAAACAGTGCTCGAAAGCATGGCGAATTTTGGTTCCAAAAAAACCAAACAAAAAGAACTTATCGACACAGGAATATCAGCGATGCTTCGTGCTACCGGATGCAGTTATGCAACGGTTCTCAGCAAAAACAGGGCGAAACAAATTACGGACATGCTCCAAAAGCGAAACACACCAAACCAAAACCCGAAAACACTTGGAATAGACGTCAGCAAATGGCCTATCATTAAAACGATCCCCGGCACACCGGCAACAGTGGCAGGCTTGAAAGATGGTGACGTAATATTAAAAGCAAATAATAAAGAGATCGCCCAAAAAGAGGAAATACTCAAAATCCTGCGAGCAAAAAGGAACACATCCATCCGCTTGACAGTAAAACGAAAGAACAAAATACTCACCTTTGAAGTCTACCGAGATCCTGCAGCGATGATGGTCAAGGCTCGCGTAGTGGATCAAAATATCGTCTATATCAAAATTCCATTATTTGAAGGCTCCGGCATCGCAGGTCGAGTCAAAAAGCTAATACACGAACATGTAACCGACACAACACAAGCAATCATTC
>JASFHG010000556.1:0-3315 GCA_050123355.1 Planctomycetia bacterium | reverse complement strand
TAGCGAAGCTCGTCGACGCGTCGACTGAACTTGACCAGGTTCTGGACCATGGGCTCGATACGCTGGGTTCGCAGGCCGAGCTCTTCGATCAATTGGACCGCGCGACGGCGGCGACGCCCGACACGGAGCCAGGCTTCTTTCCGCTGTTGCAACGGCTTGCTCTTGCTGGTTGCGATCTGATAGTCGTGCGAATTTCGCTTCAGAAGGACATCGAGCGTTTTCAGGTTGTTTGGCAAACGCCCGAGAATCTGGTCCTTTTCGAGATGGTCCGAAACCGAGACTTGGATCGTGCGGTCGAAAGGCAGGTCGCCATCCTCGACACGATGCAGCACCCGAACCGCATGTTGCATGACGAAATCGCATTCGAGCAACTTGCGACGGAACCGGGCACGGGCATCCTCGATCCGCTTGGCCAACGTGACTTCTTCCTGCCGGCTCAACAGCGGGATCTCACCCATCTGGGTCAGATACATTCGGACCGGATCGTCCGACCACGTTTCGGTGTCGAGACCGTCAAGCGTTTCTTCCTCTTCGTCGGCAGGCTCTTCATAATCCTCCTCGAAACTGAGGCCTACCGCACCTAGATCATCCTCCATCTCTCCAGAATTATTTGATTTTTTCGACAAATTGCTCTCATTGTCGTCATGAGAATCCGATTGTCCAATATCATCCATTAATGTGTCGTACAAAGTAACACTCCTCGAAATTCAAAGGAACGTTTTCGGAAACCGGGTCGACCGTTTTTTCGCGTCGACGGATAAACCATTTGGGGTTTGAGGGGGTTTCCGCTCGTTTTTGCTATTGATTTACCTCTCGCGTGTGTTTTTGGGGAGGGGCCATCACTGCTGTCCTCGATTTTCTGTTTTGGCTACCGCCGGTGACGGTGATGGTCTTTCGCTTTTTGCCTACACGCTTTCTCTTGATTTGGTGGTTTTCTGTAAACTCACACTAAGTACATACCATCCAATTTGCGGGATAGCACGTCTGAAAATGTCATTTGGTAAGGGATTACGGATACAGAAAAATTACGTCCCGGGGTGAGAACGCTTTTCCGCCCGTGTTTCTTTCCTGGTTACTGTTAACCGATACGATGTGATTCAGTAGGTGGTTCACATCAACGCACAAAACCGTCCGATTTTCTCGCACACGACCAAACGTCGTAACACGAATATGCGTAAAGAGAACGAGCTCCTTTTCGTCTCCTCCGCGACGATGAACCGATACCCGTCTTTGGCACCTTTACCTCGGTAACGATTCATAAGAGGTGGCACGACCAAGCTGGGATTGGTACGAACCACTTTGTAAAGAAGCTGCGTCTCAGCGGCCGGAACCCGCAAAGTCTACCTAACAGGCAGAACTCGACGTATTCCGTTTCTTCCTTTCGCAGTTCACAGACTTCTCACGTTAGCGCTGTTCCTTTAACCGTGGCGGCACCCTTAAGGCGGCACAAGTCAGTACAACGCAAGTTCAGAAAGGCTTCTTCGAGCGGGAGGGATATATGTGGCAGGTTTTTCGCTCTCTCACCCATTGCGACTGTGTACGATAAAAAATCAAACACAAGCCGGGCAATTTTGCTTCCCCCAAATGGAACGGTATCGCGCGAAATACCTTTCGCCAACAGCCTTGTATGCAAGGCAACATGACGAAGACGGCCTCTTTCATAGACTATTCTAATCAGAACGCCACCCGAGTCCAGTAGTTATTCTGAGCATTTTATTAATTTTTTGACCGTGCGAAAAAAATTCCCCCTCTAAAAAGTGGGGGGATACTGGACACCTAGAGAAACCTCCACGAATAGCCAAATCGCGTAACCCTAAAGTGGGGGTTCCCTGTAAGGGCAAACTTATTAAGATAATTCTATACTGCACAGTGCAGATTTTTTCGCCACTTCGACGAGCAAAAGCCCACGATCCGAAAGAGGTTGCCGACATCGCTTCGTGGATGAATATTTCTCTGAAGGCTTTGAGGATCTCTTGCTTTAAAAGTGCATGCGCTTTAGGATGAATAATTATCCCAGGTTGAGCTGCGAGTAGTACTTATGAACGCTTCTATTGAAATTCTTACCGAAAAATGCAATCGTTGCGGCCGATGCGTTCACGCTTGCCCCATGCATCTCTTTTCGCGCGAAAGGAGAGACTACCCAACGCTGCACGACCAGGCGGAAGATTGGTGCATCCATTGTGGACACTGCTTGGCCGTTTGCCCCGAATCGGCAATCCAACTCGATGGCGTCACCGGCGAAGATCGTCAAGCGGCGCTCCCTTTTGGTCCGATTATTTACGAACAATTCTCTCTGCTCGTCCAATCGCGACGCTCGATCCGCAGCTACCACAACACGCCCATCGACCATGATGCCTTGAACCACCTTTTCGAATTGGTGACCTGGGCACCCACCGCGAGAAACCTGCAGCCGGTCGAGTGGATCGTCGTCAACAATCCGATGATTGTCCAGGAATTGGCCCAGATGGTCGCCGATTGGCTTGAAACGACGGAGCAATTCCCCGTGATCGTCGACGCCTTTAAGAATGGCGAAGACATGCTTTTGCGAAACGCTCCCTGCCTGGCGATTGCCCATACGCACAACGACGCCTTGTCTCCGACCATCGACTGTACGATCGCCGTCGAGATCTTGGACATGGCCGCGACCGCGATGGGCCTCGGCGCCTGTTGGGCAGGCTTCTTCATGAACGCGGCGCGTCACAATCCGGCGATCCCCCAACGACTTGCCTTGCCGGAAGACCACACGATCCAAGGCGCATTGATGCTCGGCTATACGGACGAACTCTATCTACACATCCCGCCGAGAAACCCGGCGAAGGTCCGACTGGTCGAATAAGAATCGCGGCAGGAAAAAAGAAGATATTATAGTGCCGGCAAGATAATTTGAGCTTGTGCGCAAGTAGCACAAAATCGCTTGCTTGTCCCCGCGTTTAAGAAGTGGAAGATGTGTTTAACGCGGGGACAAGCCCCGCCGCTAACAAGTGTATCAACACTCACCAAGTTTGAAATTACTGAATTTAAGAACCCTATTTATCCTGTCCATCCATGTTCATTCTTTGCCGTGCGGTGGATCCTCTTTCAGGCGAATGAACATCGGTGCCGGTAGAGCGTGGCCCGACTCGAAACGCAGACGTCGAACCGAAAAAGGTGTCGAGGGCTGATCGCCAGACGACGATTCTTGCGAAGGAGAATCTTCCGGATCCGGTTGAAAAAAGCGTTCGAACATGATGATGGAATTCTGAGTGCCTGATCGTGAAAAAGTGGGGCGAACACTCTCATCATAGCCAATCCGGCACATTTTTTTCAAGCAAGAAA
>JASFHG010000555.1:0-3315 GCA_050123355.1 Planctomycetia bacterium | reverse complement strand
TGTCCCCGCGTTAAAAAACGTTGAATAACGCGGGGACAAGCCCCGCCGCTAACGGTGTAATAAAACTTACGCTTACGGCTGCTTCCGCTCGCGGATCCAGTCGGTGTGGAACGGGTCTTTGGCTTCCGGCTTGTCGATGCGTTTGTACGTATGGGCACCGAAGTAGTCACGCTGGGCTTGAAGCAGGTTGGCCGGGAGGCACTCGCTACGGAGGCCGTCATAGTAGGCCAAAGCGGCGGCGAACGCAGGGACCGGGATCCCCAATTCAACCGATGTCTTGACCACGTTTCGCCAAGCGTCTTGCGCCTTTTCGACCGCGTCCTTGAAGTACGGGTCCAGGAGCAGGTTCTCGAGCGCCGGGTTGGCGTCGAACGCGTCCTTGATCCGTTCGAGGAACGTGGCACGGATGATGCAGCCGCCTCGCCAGAGCATCGCGATCGGGCCGAAGTCGAGCTTCCAGTCGTGGGCCTTCGCGGCCGCTTGCATCTGGACGTAGCCCTGGGCATAGCTGCAGATCTTCGACGCGTAAAGTGCCTGGCGGATCTGCTCGATGAACTCCTTCTTGTCGCCGGCGTACGTGCCCGAGGGGCCGGTGAGGACCTTCGACGCGTTGACTCGCTCTTGCTTCATCGCCGAGAGACTTCGTGCGTAGACCGCCTGCGTGACAAGCGTGCTCGGGACGCCCAGGTCGAGCGCCAGTTGGCTCATCCACTTGCCGGTCCCTTTCGCGCCGGCCGTGTCGAGGATCAGGTCGACGAGGTACTTGCCCGTCTCGGCGTCCTTGACGCTGAAGATGTCGCGGGTGATCTCGATCAGGTAGCTGTCCAGCTCGCCCTTGTTCCACTCGGCGAAGACATCGTACAGCTCGTCGTTCGACAGGCCCAAGGCGTGCTTCATCAGCCAGTAGGCTTCGCAGATCAACTGCATGTCGCCATACTCGATACCGTTATGGACCATCTTGACATAGTGGCCAGCACCGCGGACGCCGACCCATTCGCAGCACGGGATGTCATTGTTCGGGCCGACCTTCGCGGAGATCGCTTGAAAAACGTCCTTGACCAGCGGCCATGCCTCGGCGCTTCCGCCCGGCATGATCGACGGTCCGAAACGGGCTCCCTCTTCGCCACCGGAGACGCCGGTCCCGATGTAGAGCAGACCGGCCGCTTCGACGCACTTCGTACGACGTTCGGTGTCGGTGAATTGGGTGTTGCCGCCGTCGATGATGACGTCGCCCGGTTCCATCAACTCGATCAACTGCTCGATGACCGAGTCGATCGGCGAGAGCTCGGGATAGAGTTTATCCTCGGGTGCCTTGATCGCGTCGGGGGACTTGATCATGAGCATCACTTTGCGCGGCCGCTTGAGGTTCGCGACCAGATCTTTCAGTTCATGGAAGCCGGCGATCGTACGGTCGCCGCCCTTGGCTTCCTCGGAATTGACGAAGTTGTCGATCGTGCTCTTCGTCCGGTTCGTCACGGCGACGCTGAACCCGTGATCGGCGATATTGAGCACCAAATTCTGCCCCATGACAGCCAGGCCCATCAGACCAAAATCATACTTCTCTGACATGCGTTTTCCTTTCGGTTGTTTTGTGAAATGGTTAATTCGTTTTAGTTTAGCGGTCGAATGGAATTCGACATGTTTTGGAAAAACGTTCCAACACCAAACACGTCGAATTCCATTCGACCGCTAAACTTTTTAAATGTATCGTTCGCCGTGATATGGCGTTATGAACGACCACTTTTGCGGCGGTTTGTTTTCTTTTGTCGGGTTTTCCTCGACGTAGCGGATCGCTCGCCGTACTCCTTCTTCATCGTCCAAAAACACTTTCCAGCATGACCTGCCCCAAGGGGACGGTGGTCCGGATGGTAGGAGTTTCTCTCTTTTTAACTGCATCGTTGCGGACGTTTTGAGTCGTCTGACGACTTGTTCCACTTTGTGCTTATGCCGTGCAATGACCAGATGGACATGCTCCGGCATGATCGAACATGCGTAAATGACGTACTTGCTGACTCGGATCGCTTCGGCGAAACCCGTTCCGACTGCCCGGGCTTGGATGCCCGAAAATTGGACCGGCGGATGGTCCAGCGATTCTTTTGCCTCCAGTCGCTTTTCATGGTCGTGTGGTTGACCGGCGACCGAACGACGTGAGTCGGTTTTGGTTGCATTGCCGAGGCAGGACAGCTCCCAAACTCGGACATAATCGGACCACGAACCACGCGGATCGTTCGGGAGCCAAAACCCATAGGTCCCGAAAATCGCGTGGTATGCGAGGATCATGGTTTATTCCTTTGTCTTCGTTTATTGTTTAGCGGTCGAATGGAATTCGACGTGTTTTGAAAAAACGTTCCAACACCAAACGCGTCGAATTCCATTCGACCGCTAAACTTTTTTAATCCACCGGCCAGGGTGGGTTTTGGGGTAAGTAGCTTTCGAACTCGTCGAGCAGTTGCTTCTGATAGTCGCCGGCGAACGTGCCGTCGAAGAACTTGTCGATCGCTTCGTCATGGAACCGTTTCCACGACGCTTCTTCCTCGCCCGGGTTGATCGGGTAGAAGAGCGTGTTGTTGTTGACGGCCGCCTTGTAATCGCCGGGGGCGTCGCCGATCATGAGCGACTTGCCTTCCGGGTACTTGGCCGACTGGCCGAGCGTTTGGCTCTTCGTGCCGGCTTCCTGACCACAGATGCCCGCGACGTACTTTCGCAGGTCGTTCGCTTCCCACTCATGCTCCAAGGCCGCGTTGGGGGTCTGCGAGATGACCAGTTGATCCGCCTTTTGGGAAAGCTTGTCGATGCTCTCGCGTACCCAGGGGAACGGCGGGACCGGATCGTGGGTCATCTGGGCGATACACGCGTTGACCGCCTCGGACCACGCCAGCAGGTGCGTCAGCTCTTCGCCGCCACGCTCTTCGACCCACTTTTTCAACGCCGGGTTGCCGAGCTTCGATTCTCCCTCGACAAACTCACGCAGTGCCTGCGGGACGGTGCAGTCGACGCCACGCGCTTTCACTTCCGGCCGCCGCCCGAGCCACTCGAGCGCCTCGACCAGGGCGGGGAAGCGGTTGATGCCGCGGCTCTTCGAGTAGAGGTTGACAAACTCGGCCGCTTCGCGTGCGTACTTACTGACCCCTTGCAGGTTGTAGTACATGATGATGTTCGGGATGAAACACTCCTTGTGCTTCAGTTCCATCGTGTCAAAGACGCATCCGTCCGAGTCGATACCGACAAAAAATTCTTTCGTGGGAGTAAATTCGATCATGTTCGTTTTAAAGGGTAAAAGGTTCCGTGGGTTGGTGATTTTTGATGTTGTTTAGC
>JASFHG010000554.1:0-3316 GCA_050123355.1 Planctomycetia bacterium | reverse complement strand
TCCAGGCCTACAAAGAACAAATCCGCGTCCTCCTGGCCGCTTCCACACCGAGTTATGAGTATCGGTTCCTGCGCAATCTGCTGCGTCGAGAGCCCTCGATCCAACCGACGACTTTTCTCGCCGATGCCGATCCTCGCAGCGCTGAGCAAGATCCGATCGCGACGGCCGTCTTCCCGATCCGCCGCGAAACGCTCTTCGAATATGACGTCGTGATTCTCATCGATCTGTCGCCACGCGAGCTGGGCCATCGGACGATGGAAAATTTGGCCGCCTTTGTCCAAGACACAAACAAAGGGGGAGCGATCGTCTTCGTCGCCGGTCCGAACGTACCGCCCGCCGACTATCTCAAGACTCCGCTCGCCCGGCTACTGCCGGTTGAGGTCGAACAGCTCCAATTGCCCGACGCGCAGAGCGAAATTGTCGACGGTTTTCAAGTGCTTCCCACAAGCGACGGCCTGCAACAGCCGCCGCTTCAACTGGGCGACACGACCGAGGCAACCACCGACATCTGGCAGAAACTTCCGCCGCTTTACTGGATGCTCAAGGCGAACCAACTGAAAACCACGGCCCGCGTTTGGGCGGTCAATCCGAATCTGACCATGGCGGACGACCACTCTCGTCACGGCTCCGCCTCCAACGGCTCCAGCCCAAAAACGGAACCGGAAGGGCTGCCGGTGCTCGTCATGCAATATGTCGGAGCGGGCCGGGTCTTCCTGCAATTGACGGACGAAACGTGGCGATGGCGAGCGGACGAACAGCTCGATGTTTACAATCGATACTGGCTCCAGACGATCCGCTACCTGGCCCGCTCGACGCTGGCCGGTGAAAACAAAGAGGTGACCCTCTCGACCAACAAGACCAACTACCGCTATGGCGAATCGGTCCGGCTCGAGTTGAAGTTCCACGATCCACGCCTCGCTCCCGACCGGGACGATGGTGTACAGATTTCCATAAGCCGCCCGAACGGGCCAACCCAATCCTTGCCGCTGAAACGGGCCGGCTCCCGCTCTACCTTCACCGGCACGCTATCGCGCCCGTCGATCGGAAACTACCATGCTTGGCTTCGCACGCCTCCGCTGGAAGGCATCACTCCCCCTTCCGTCGATTTCGCGGTCGAGTCCCCGCCGGGCGAACTCACCGAAACCCGAATGAACGCCGAGGGGCTCCGCGAGGCCTCGAAACAAACGGCCGGCCGCTTCTTCACGCTCGCCGAAAGCCGACGTCTTGCCTCGGCACTCCCGAAAGGGCACCCGGTCACGATCGAGCCGCTCCCTCCGCATCCCCTCTGGAATCACTGGCTGGTGCTCCTCACGCTACTTACCCTGCTGACCGCCGAGTGGACGCTCCGACGCCGCTGGGGACTGTAAATCCTCTTGCCCCCCTGCCCTTTGGTGTCACGCTCCAATCGAATGAAAATCGATCAATCCTCTCTTTTTTTGACCTTGCCAGACTTTTTTGTAGTATAATGAGGCCCGGAAGAGACTGCCAAAAACCGGTTCACCAGGCTTTGAAAAAGACCCCTGATAGGAGGAGATCATGAAACGTTTTTGGAATTGGGTCATTCATGTTGACCGCATTCTTCGCGGGGAATCAACCCGCCTCGAAGATTTTAAAGGGGATAAAATCGCCTTCCCGCTCGGTGGTGTCGCGGTCGTGCTCGGCGTACTCGGGCTGATTGCCGGAGGCTGCACCGGCTCGTTCGCACTGTTCAGTCGAATTTTTTATGGCGTAGAAGGCAACTATTCCTATTACGATGGGCTGATGCAATTCTTTGCCTCGGGCATAAAGGTCCCGCTGCTGTTCGCGTTCACGCTCGTGGTAACCTTCCCTTCGCTCTACGTATTCAACACGCTCGTCGGTGCCAAGCTGACCATCCAATCGCTCCTGCGGCTGTTGACCGCCGCGTTGGTCGTCAACATGAGCGTCCTTGCCGCGTTCGGACCGATCGTCACCTTCTTCGCGGCTTGCACGGAAAGCTATCACTTCATGATCCTGTTGAACGTGACGGTCTTTGCCGTCGCCGGCATCATCGGAATGGCTTTCCTCGTCCAATCCTTAAACCGAATCGTTCTCGCGCATCTTCTCGGAATCGAAACCGGTCCGGAACCTAAAGAAAAAGCTTCGACCGAAAAAATCTCGCTCGAAGATACCGGAGATCAAAACGCCAAAACCGAAGAGGTTCTGAAACTGAACTCCGAGGAACTCGATAAACAGGTCTCTGAAAAAATAGAAAACCTCGTGACCGCCACGTTGGCCGAGCCGCCGGAGGTCGGGCCGCTGGACAAAGTTCCACACTATACCATCCTCAGCCAAGTGCGACGGGTCTTTGGTTTTTGGATCGTCATTTTCGGACTGGTCGGTGCTCAAATGGCCTGGGTCCTGAGACCGTTTATCGGCTCGCCGGACCAACCCTTCACCTGGTTCCGCGAAAGAAAATCCCATTTCTTTGCCGCGGTCCTTGACGCACTTCAAGCATTACTGGGCATATCCTAACAAGTTCCGAGCTACCGTCGCATGAACCTTTCGCTCTCCCATGTCGACCGGCTCCTGCAGCCTGCTCGGCTCCAAGAGTCCGACACCGTCGCACCTCGCGTTCGCATGATCGTCTTGGCGATCGTCGTGTATACGTTCTGCTACGGTCTGGCGATGGGCAGTTCCAACGGACGGCCGTTGCAGATGCTCTACTCGGGCATGAAACTGCCGATGTTGATTTTTGCGACATGCCTGATTTGTCAACCGGTGTTTTTCATGGCCAATACCCTGGCCGGCCTCAGAAACGATTTTCGGGAAGCAACCCGTGCCATCTGGACCAGTCAAGCGGTTGTCGCGATCACACTCGCTTCGCTGACACCGCTGGCCCTTTTTTGGTACATCAGCTTCGACAGCTACCGCTTCGCCGTCCTGATGAACGCCTTCATGATGACGATCGCCACCGTCGGCGGCCAGATCAAACTTTGGTCCGCCTACCGCCAACTGATCGCGAGAAACCGCAAGCACCGCATCATGGTTTGGGTCTGGCTCTTGTGTTACGCGTTCGTCGGCATCCAGATGGGCTGGCTCCTCCGCCCGTTTATCGGCTCACCCGGCGTCGACACCACCTTCTTCCGCCCCGAAGCGTTCAGCAACGCCTACGTGGTGGTCTTTCATTTGATTTTCGGATAAAGACAAACCGTTTACCAAAAAGCATTTCATGACACCTTATTGAGTCTCAGATATTTAAAGTTACAGGCTTCAACATCAGTACCAAGCCGGAATTGGGACTTTTTTGTAGGTGTTCCCACACCACGGAATTAAATAGCTTTGCTATTTTAATAGT
>JASFHG010000553.1:0-3323 GCA_050123355.1 Planctomycetia bacterium | reverse complement strand
ATGCCCGCGACGGTCGGCATATTTCAGTTGCGCCCCGAGTTTTTTCGGCTCGGGATAAATTTCGACACCCAGCCCGGCCGCACGGAGCATCGACGCAATCCGGCAATAATCGCCGAGTCGGTCCTTATCGAAGTAGGCCAAAAAGATAGGAGCAGGGGTCGAGACCTTTTCGATCATGTCGAGCTCTTCCATCGCCGCGAGCAGGCGGTCCAGGCCAAGCGAGGCACCGACGCCGGGTAACTCTTGCTTCGTGAAAAGTTCGGCCAGGTTGTCGTAGCGGCCGCCTGAACAAACGCTCCCGATACCCGGCAGGTCGTCGAGAAACGTTTCGTAAACCGTGCCGGTGTAGTAGTCGAGTCCGCGTGCGATCGAGACGTCCAAGGCCGTGTACTTCGGATCGACACCGGCGGCCGCGACGGTTGCGAGCGTTTCGTCCAATTGCGCGACGCCGGCCTCGCCGGTCGGGTTGCCCGCGACCAGTTTTGTCAATTCGTCGAGAATCGCACGGTTGTTTCCTTCGTGCTCCTTGGCGATCGAGGCGAGTTGCAACACCTCGCGGGCCTGGCTTTCGGTCGCGTTGGCCGTCTGGACCATCTCTTCGACGACTTTGTCCGGCCCGATTTTGGCCAGCTTGTCGAGCGCGCGGAGTACCGGCACCGACCGCTCGGCCAGATCGAGTTTTTCGAGCAGGCCGGTGAGGACCTGGCGGTTGTTCAGCCGGATCGTGAACCGGTCGAAGCCGATCGCACGGAACAGGTCGTGGATGACCAGCACGGTCTCGATATCCGCGGCGATCGACCGGGTGCCGATCGTGTCGAAGTCGCACTGGACGAACTCGCGGTATCGGCCACGCTGCGTGTTTTCACCACGCCAGACCGGCGCGATGTGGTAACGCTTCAGCGGCGTGCCGAGCTTGGCGATATGTTGGGCCGCGAATCGGGCGAAGGGGACCGTCAGGTCGAACCGCATCCCGACCTTGCGTTTTCCATGATCCTCGAACTGATAGAGCTGCTTGTCGCTTTCCTCGCCACCCTTACCGGCAAGAACTTCGAGATACTCCAGCGCCGGCGTATCGATCGGGCTGAAGCCATAGCTCCGGTAGACCCGCCGGGCGATACTGATGAGCCGCTCGCGCGGGATCATCGTCTCGGGCAGGTAATCTCGAAATCCCTTGAGGGTACGCGGGGTGATCAGTTCGTTTTTGCTCACGGTGTTCTCGGGGGTGTTTTATTGCTGACGATTGAGTCACAGTTTATAAAGAGACAAGTTTCCTGTTTGCTTTTATCCCAAGCCGAAATTGGGCCACGAAGCGTGCCCTATTTCGGATCCGAAACTTCAAACAGACAAGTCAATTTCATCACTCGCTCGGCTTGGAACCGGAATGGGCCGCTTCGATTTGGACGTAGACCATCTGGAGCTCGTGGAGCACGTTTTCGATGACGGTCGTTTCTTCTTCGGTCCGATTTCCCTCGCTCTTTTCCTTAAGCATGAGGATCGTGTCGATGAAGTGTCTCGCTTGAGGCAGATCGAGCTCGCCTCTGCCGCTCAAGGGATGCTCGACCAGACCGAGACCGACCATCGCCTGGGTTGCAAGCGTGGTGATCAAGAGGGGAAGCGACGGCTCGGGCCACTGGGGCATTTCGCCTTGCGGTTCGTCCTGAACCGGGTTTTGGGCCGCCTCTCGCTCTGCTTCGACTTGGCTCTTCCAATCTTCGTCGACATAAATCTTCTTTTCGTCAGACATCGTGGATCCTTTTGGGGTTCGGTTCAGTTAATGGGGAATAGATATTATGGTAATTCTATCGTTGTCCAGCCTGGAAGCAAATGCTTTTGAGCGGTTGTGCGATAAAACTAGTTTCGATCCGATACGCAGTGGTCCACCGCTGCACTGATAAAACCGTAAAATAACGGGTGTGGCTTCGTCGGCTGGGATTTGAATTCCGGGTGGAACTGGACCGCCACGAACCACGGGTGGCTCTCGAGTTCGATGATCTCGACCAGGGCCTCGTCCGGACTGGTGCCGACAATACGCATGCCCAGCTCGTTGAAGCGATCTCGATAATCGTTGTTGAATTCGTATCGGTGCCGATGCCGCTCCGAGATGTCTTTTTGCTCGTAACAGGCGTAGGCTCGCGAGTGCGGAGCGAGGAGCGTCGGCTGTGCTCCCAGTCGCATCGTTCCGCCCTTGTCCGTGATGGTCTTTTGTTCATCCAACAGACAAATGACCGGGTCGGGTGTGTCTTTGTCGAACTCGGTCGATTGGGCCTTTTCCAAACCGAGCACGTTTCGGGCGAACTCGACCGCTGCACAATGCATGCCGAGACAGATTCCGAAGAACGGGATGTTCCGCTCGCGGGCAAATTGGACCGCGTCGAGCTTTCCTTGGATACCTCGCTCGCCAAACCCGCCCGGCACGAGAATTCCATCGACCCCGGAGAGCAACCGCTTGGCTCCCTCGCGCTCGATCGCCTCGCTGTGGATGCGTTGGATGCGGATCGTCGCCTCGTTCCATAAACCGGCATGGTCGAGCGATTCGTAGATCGATTTATACGCGTCGCTATGCTCGGCATATTTGCCCACGACCGCGATGCTGATTTCGTGCTTCGGATTGCGGAGTTTGTGGAGCAGGTTATGCCACGGTCCAAGGTCGACTCGGCCTGCCTTGAGCTCGAGCTTTTTAATGATCAGTTCGTCCAGTCCGGCATCGACCAGGCTGATCGGTACTTCATAGATCGAGAAATCCTTGTCTTTTTCTTCGATAACCGCTTCGATCGGCACGTTGCAGAACAGTGCGATCTTGCTTCGCTCGTCATGGCTCATCGAACGCTCGGTCCGACAGACCAGAAAATCAGGCTGGATACCGATCTGTCGCAGCAGCCCGACCGAGTGTTGGGTCGGCTTGGTCTTCAACTCGCCGGCCGCCTTGAGATAGGGGACGAGGGTCAGGTGAATGTAAATACAGTTCTCTTTCCCGACATCGAGCGAATATTGCCGGATCGCCTCGAGGAACGGTTGGCTTTCGATGTCGCCGACCGTGCCGCCGATCTCGGTGATGATCACGTCGACATCCTCGTCGGCCATTTTGCCGATCACCCGCTTGATCTCGTTCGTGATGTGCGGGATCACCTGGACGGTTTGGCCGAGAAACTCGCCGCGTCGCTCTTTTTCGATGACCGACAGGTAGATCTGGCCGGTGGTGTAGTTGCTGTCTCGGGTGAGCGGTCCGTTGGTAAATCGTTCGTAGTGGCCCAGGTCGAGATCGGTCTCGCTCCCGTCGTCCAGCACGTAGACTTCCCCGTGTTGATAGGGGCTCATGGTACCGG
>JASFHG010000552.1:0-3329 GCA_050123355.1 Planctomycetia bacterium | reverse complement strand
AGACGCTCGAGGGGGCGACGCTCGTGATGCCGAACCATACCGCGTTTGTCGATCCGCCGATCGTCGAAGCCTTTCTGCATCACTGGTATCCGCGCAGTATCCGGCCGATTGTGGAGAGCCGGTCGTATCGCGATCCGATGCTCTATCCGATCATGCTGCTGATCGACGCGTTGGAGGTGCCCGACCTTACCCGTCACAGTGGCAGTGCGGTGAAGAAGACCTACGAGATGATCGATCGGGTGGTCGACGAGGTGAATCGGGGCGAGAGTTTTCTGCTCTATCCGGCCGGCCGTTTCCAGACGATCGGCAAGGAGGTGATCGGCTCGACTCGGACGCCGGCCGAGATCCTCAGCCGTGCCGAGAAGGTGAACGTCGCCCTGGTCCGGATTCGCGGACTGTGGGGGAGCCGGCTCGGTTGTGCCCGGACGGGCGAGTCGCCGTCGCTGACGAAACAGGCGATCATCTCGGTCGGGATCCTGCTGGCCAACTTGGTCTTTTTCCTGCCGCGACGCAAGGTGACGCTCACCGTCGAAATCGTTCCGCCCGAATCGCTCCCCGAGCTGGATCGCAAGACGCTCAACCCGTGGCTCGAAGCGTGGTACAACGCCGATTTGGACGGGCTGGAGAAACCGATCTATGTCCCGTACCATTGGTTCGGCCCGCGGCATTTCTCGTTTGCCGTGGAGCAAGAACAGGAGGTGGCCGAAACGGCGGAGATTCCGGCCGAGTTGCGTGCCGAGGTGAACGAGATGGTGGAAGACTATCTCGACCGCAAGCTGACGCCCGACGAGGATCGGCCTGACATCACGTTGGATCAACTGGGGATGGACAGCCTCGACCGGATGGACCTGGCGCTGGAGATCGAGCGGCGCTACTCGTTTCGCTCGTCGCGGGTTGGGAAAAAGCTCGGCGATATCTGGGCCCTGGCCGCCGGTCTGGCCGGGCCGGAGGAGGAAGACGAGACCCCGCCGCCCGCGGAGTGGACCGCCCCGCGTGATAAGAAAAATACGGTTGAAGTGCTTGGTGACGCGATCCCCGAAGCATTCATGCGGCGAATGCTCCAAAATGGAAACGAAGCGGCGGTCGTCGACGAGTTGGCCGGACTGCTGAGCTATCGAAAACTGCTGACCGGCTGCCTGCTCTTTAGAAAACGGTTCGAAAAACTCGACGCCGAGCGGGTTGGTGTGATGCTCCCGTCGTCGGTCGCGGCCGACATCACCTTTTTCGGGCTGCAACTGACCGGGAAGCTGCCGGTCATGATGAACTGGACCACCGGCCCGGCGAATATGGCCCATGCGGTCCGGACGCTCGGCCTGAAACAGATCGTCACCTCGAAGCAGTTTGTCGACCGGCTCCAAATCGAGCTCGAAGGGGTCGAGTTTATTTATCTCGAAGAGGTCAAGAAGGGGATCGGCAAGCTCGAAGCGCTCAAGGCACTCGCGAGTACCTACTTGGCACCCGGTCGGCTGCGACGATCGGTCCCGACGCCGGACGCCGACTCGCCGGCCGTTATCCTGTTCACGTCCGGCTCGGACGCCGCGCCGAAGGTGGTGCCGTTGTCGCATCGGAACTTGCTGGCCAACATTACGGCGACCTACCCCAAGGTCGACGTCGATCAGAACGACATTGTCTTCAGCTTCCTGCCGATGTTTCACAGCTTCGGGCTGACGCTGGCGACGACGCTGCCGCTGTTGATCGGGATACGGGTGGTCCATCATCCCGATCCGACCGACTCGCGAGCGTTGCTGCGTCTGAGCCGCAAGTACCGCCCGACGTGTGCCCTGTCGACGCCGACGCTGTTGAGCTATATGTTCGAAGGGGGGCAGAGCGAGGATTTCGAGTCGTATCGGTTCTTCATGATAGGGGCCGAGAAGGTGCCCGAGCCGCTCTTCGAGCGTGCCCAGGAGATCTCGCCGAAGACGATCGTGCTGGAAGGCTATGGGATCACCGAGTGCTCGCCGCTGGTTTCGGCCAACTTGAGCGGTGCGATCAAACGTGGTTCGATGGGTCGTCCGCTGGCGAACGTCGAGATGCTGGTTGTCGATCCCGACACGTACGAGCCGCTCCCGCAAGGCGAGACCGGCATGCTTTTGGTCCGCGGCCCGTCGATCTTCGGTGGTTACTTGAACCATGACGGCCCGTCGCCGTTTGTCGAAGTGGACGGTCAATCGTGGTACAAGACGGGCGACCTCGTGATGCTCGACGACGATGGATTTTATCAGTTCCGCGGCCGGTTGAAGCGGTTCTTGAAAGTGGGTGGCGAGATGATCTCCCTGCCCGCGATGGAAGAGCCGTTCACGTCCCGCTATCCGACCGACGAGTCGGGTCCCCGCGTGGCCGTCGAGGGGATCGACCGGGACGGCCAACGCCGGATTGTCCTGTTCACGACGTTCGACCTGAGCATGAAAGAGGCCTCCGCAATCCTGACCGAGGCCGGTTTCCACGGTATCATGCGTCTGGACGCCGTCGAGCGTATCGATCAGATCCCACTGCTTGGCACCGGCAAGATCGATTATAAATTACTAAGAAAACGGGTGGAGCAGATGTAAACTGTAGGGTGCGTCGAGACGCACTTTCTGGTTCTATTACCCGGAATAGAGCACGCTTCGCGGCTCAATTCCGGCTTGACTCAAACTTCGATATTATAGGAGATTAACGATGAAACGCGTCATTTTTCTTTTACTCATTTGCTGTATCGCCAGCCCGTGTTTTGCCAGGATTCGGTATGCCGATAAGACGGAGATGGTTGAGGGAGCCAAGGCGATTGCGGTCGTCGATATTACTAAAGTCGAAGAGGTCGAGACGAAAGGAAAGATGTGGAACTATTCCCAAAAGGCGACCGGTACGATCGAGCAAGTATTGAAGGGGGATCTGAAAAAAGGGGAGAAAATTGAAATCTGTGGCATGGAAGATTTTGAATGCACCCGTTGCCGCTATGCAACCGGGCGGTTTCTGCTCTTCTTGGGTAAAGACGAAAAAATATGGAACGGTTCCAATTGGCAGCGCGGTATCCGGCCGATCGAGAACGACAAGGTCGATTGGTACAAAAAGGATAACGATAACATCGTCGGCGAAGCAAAGCCGCTTGAGGAAGTGGTTGCCGAGGTCGAAAAGATCGACGAGGCCGACCAGCAAGCCGGACTGAAAGAGCTGCTCCCTCAATTCAAAGTGGCCTGGAATATCGAGAAGATCGACGAGGTCGTCGACCTCTACCATCCCGACAGCCCGATCCGAAAAGCGTACGAGTCGGGCCAAAAGAAGCGTGGCATGACCGTGGTCGAGGCGTTCGCGAAGGCCAAGGAAAAGTTCGGCGACATCAAAGAGCTCAA
>JASFHG010000551.1:0-3338 GCA_050123355.1 Planctomycetia bacterium | reverse complement strand
CTGGTTCCTGTCAGAGGAATGCTGGCGGTATCTTTATAAAATGGTTCGGCTGTATCCGAGGGGCAGACAAAAACGGGCGGGCGTTGCGCGACTGCGTCCCTGTTGCTGCCAACGGTGATCCACGAGGCGTCTTGCTCGGTCCATGGTCCACTCGAGAAGTTAAACAAATCGTATATGTTTTGCAGTTCCAAATGTGGCAGGATCGCGACGAATCCGCTGGTGGCAACTTCCTGGTGGATTCCGTTACAGTAGTTACCGGTAGAGTCCCTGTCACATCCCACACGGCCCGGCGGAAAGTGATGGTGGGTGCTCTCGTAGTTCATGATACCCAAGCCAATTTGCTTTAGGTTGTTTGCACATCCCAATTTTCTTGCCGCTTCACGGGCTGCTTGGATCGCGGGCAACAGCAGGGCGATCAAAATACCGATAATGGCAATGACGACGAGCAACTCGACGAGAGTAAACCCTTTTTGTCGACGCATCATTTTTCTTCTCCTGGTTCGTTTGCTCAAATGCGTTTCCTGTTGACAGAACTCTTGTTCTGCCATGAAAACTTTTATATTAGGATAAAATTTTGACTACGTTAGTGGACGAGAACGCATGAGCTTAATTAGGGTCGATTATTACCGAGCGTATTCCAGACTGCTCGTGACCTTTTTCTTGAATATAGAAATGAGGTGGAAGCATTCAAAACGAAGAGGTAGTTTGCTCCATGGTCAGATACAGACATGCAAGTGACGTTCGCCGTGTGTGGCCTTGTGCAAACGACAACCCATTTTCGTTTGAAATACGCATGTCCCCTCGCCCCCTATTATAGAATCATTATTCATTTGTTTCCAGATTCATGTTCGGGATTTTTCGTGGAAATGAAAAAAAGAGAAAGATAAATCGACAAACGGTAAAGTTGACTTGGTAATTCGTATAGAAAAGCAAGTCGCCAAAAGCCTTGAAAAATAGGTGTATTTACGCGATCTTTAATCTACCGTTCGCATACAATCGACAGCGCCGTTGTTGTGCGAATCCCTCTTTAGGGAAAGACTCTTTAAAGAAAAGTTATGAATGATCCACAAAAAAACCGGATCCCTGCAATTACAAGGATCCGGACTATGTATGTTTTTTGTGTTGATTTTTAATGAAAACTATTCGCTGGTTTCCGTAAAGGGTCTGCCGTAAGGATCACCTTTCCATGTTAATTCAATAACAAGAGAATCGGTAGGCTTTTCGATGTTAACGCTGAGTCCGGAAGTTTTGGCCCTGGCGTATTTCTTGGGTGCATGCCACTTGTATTTCTTGTCGGACACCACTTGTTCACTGGCAATCACGGCAACTGGATGTGTGCCCGCTACGATGCCATCTCCGTCTTCAAACGTCTTGAGCGTAAAGTGGCCGTCTGGTTGAATGGTCGCCGTTGCCACGCGATCGTTTGCCGGGACGACTCGAACGACACCGAAGGTCAACGGCTTGCCGTCAATGAGAACTTGACCCGAGACGGGGATTCGCGTAGGACGTCCGTCGCTACAACCGATGGTAGTTGCCATGATGATCGTCATGGCAAATACAGCTAATAAAGATGCCTGAGAGAGGCATGGATAAAATTAATATTTTCATTGATCGTTTCATAGCCGTTCCTTGTTGAAAGAGCTTGATAGGTTAATTCTGAAATATTTTCACTTATAAACGTGACATGTCCATCACCGAACGCGAAATTTCCCTCTTTCCGGGAAAATCAAGGAAGAAAATTCCCCATAGAGACGACTTGTGAAGGTGTCTTATGCGTCTTTCAAAATAGCGCCACCGCGAGTCCCTGTTATGCTATTGTTATGCAAATGTGTCCAGGTTTAAGTAGGGGGATAATGCAATTGCATCGAGAATGGGGCAATTAAAAAACTAAGATAAAATGTAACTTGCGACCATGTTGCAAAAATTATAAGAAAAGAAGTAGTCTTTGGAGTTATAAGACCAGTGCTTCCAATGTGATCCTTTTTGTGTGGAAGATAAAATAAATATAAAAGAGCAACATCCTGCAGTTAAGGGAAATAGGTATGCATTTCGGGGTGATCATGTGCTTTTGGATTTTGATCTCCAAAATTTTTTGATTTTTTGGGGAAGCTTTCTTGCAACATCCTTGGTGAGTCGGCAGGAAAGCATCCCCCGTTCTGGCGTTTTATATCGACTTGCCTTAACCTTTTTGCGGTTCGAAATCACCCTTTTCCGAACCGTTTCGCATACGCAGGTCGGGTTTTTCGAGGATGACGGTCGTGTTTGGCTTGACCGAACAGGTGAGCCAGACACTTGACCCGACCACGGAGTCGTGGCCGATGACCGTTTGGCCGCCGAGGATCGTTGCGTTGGCGTAGATCACCACCCGGTCTTCGATCGTGGGATGACGCTTTTGGCCACGCACGAGATTACCCTCGTCGTCGGTCGAGAAGCTCAAGGCACCGAGCGTGACACCCTGATAGACTTTGACCCAATCCCCGATCTCGCAGGTCTCGCCGATCACGACGCCCGTCCCGTGGTCGATAAAGAAGTAGTCGCCGATTGTTGCGCCGGGATGGATATCGATTCCGGTTTTCGAATGGGCCCATTCGGTCATCATGCGCGGAATGAGTGGCACGCCCAATTCGTGAAGTTCATGGGCGAGTCGAAAGATGGTGATTGCTTCCAAGCCGGGGTAGCAGAAAATCACTTCGTCGAGCGATTGACAGGCCGGATCGCCGTCGTAGGCCGCTTGAACATCTTTCGCGAGTTGCTTGCGGATTTCAGGTAACTGTTTGAGGAACGCGTGCGATTTGTCTTGTCCAAGTTTTTCGAAGCGAGCTTTCTTTTCCGGAGTGCAGGTCCGTGTTTCATGAGCACCGTGGCAAAGCGCCCGTTCAAACTGGCAACTTAAGATGTCATGGAGCTGATCGATCAGTTGGCCGACATAATAGGTAACGTTGCCCATGTGGAGGCGGTTGCGGCGGCGGTAGCCGGGGTAGAGGATTTCTTTGAGGTTTTCGGTTGCTTCGATGATCTGATCGTAGCTCGGCAACGGGCAGTGGCCCAAGTGGTTGATTGTGTTAATGTCCGAGTAGGTCTCTACGATCTGTTCAGTCAACTCGGGCAGTTGCTCTTTAATATGCAGGTCGATGGACATGGTTTATTCCTTATTAATATGGTGGCGACGTTTTGTGGGGCTTTTGTCGCATGGTGGCCTGGGAAAGAGTATTTGAAAAAATCGGATTGTGCGCAATTATAGAGTGTCCGGTCAGACCGGACAGGCGCAGTCGTACGAGCAACAGAGGCAGGACCGAGTTTTAAGGCTATTTGCTCGCATGATAGAAGGGACGGTTATG
>JASFHG010000550.1:0-3350 GCA_050123355.1 Planctomycetia bacterium | reverse complement strand
TAGGCTACGACACCGCGACGAAAGAGAGGGTTGGTTATTTAGGATGCAACGGATTTCAAAAGGAAAAACCTTCGAAGGAAGACCAGTTTGTCGACAATGCTCCGTGGAGAAGGCCTTACCAGGTGATTTTTGGGGGCCATTCCGGGAAGGAAGGATACCATTCTTATCTCTTGACCGAGGAAGGTTTGGTGCAGATCAATCTTAAAAAGCGAACCGCCAAACTTGTACTCGAGCAAGACAATCTCGTTGCCGCGGGGTATACTTCCGGGATGTTTTGGCAAGGAGAAAAGCAGTGCGGTGCATGGACTTTATTGCGTACTCCTGAAGAGCTTCTGATTTTCAATACTTCTGATTCTAAAGTAGAGCAGGCCTATAAAATACCTAAGAAACTCCAAAGGGACTATTTGCGATGTGTTCGGTTTTGGAAAGATAAGTATCTCGTCGAGCAAGGTTGCGATGTCAGTGAGTTATATTGGATCGAGAAGACGGGAAAAATTATCAAGTCTCAAAAAGTGGAGCTGGAAGCATCTCCAGACGTTATCGGTAACAGAATGTCTTTTGTGGCGGCCGCTAGTGTGCCATGTCCCGGTTTCTGGGGGGTGGTCTGTCTTGTCCAGCCCTGGGAAGCACCGGCTCGTGCCGAGGGGTTGGGATATTGGGCCGCTCTGGGGAGGGCGTTTGGGATATTTTGGCCGGCGATCGTGTTGCCGGGCATCGTCAGCAGCCTGTTGGCCTTTGTTTGTTACCGTCGTCAGAAGAAGTACGGTCTCGGTTGGACCTGGTTCTGGGTTGGGGTCGTGTGGTTCTTTGGGTTGCCTGCTTTTTTAGGCTACCTGGCCCATCGCTCGTGGCCGGCCCGGCTGCCATGCCCGAATTGTGGTGAGCTGGCCCCCCGTGACCGCGATGCCTGTTACGCCTGCCACGAAAAATTCCCCGCTCCGGCCCCGACGGGGACCGAGGTGTTTGCATGAGTTTTCGTGATGGAAAGCGAATTGACATTCTCGGCTACCATGCCAGCATCAGCCCGGCAGTTCCGGCGTGGGCGGTGTAGTTCGTGCTGGTGAGAATGTCGTAATTGGTGTAGAGTTTGGCGTGACGGTTGAGGTAGAGGGTAAGACCGGTGCCGAGGATTGCGGTGTCGCGGTCGACGTTGATGCCGTCGACGACAAACGGGCTGCCCGGCTGACCGGCGAAGCTTGCGTCGAGCACTCGTGCTTCGTCGAGGAACTCATGCCGCCAGAGGGCCCGGCCTTCGAGCGAAAGGAGTCGCCCGCCACGCAGTCGGAAGTCGCTTGCGATTCGCGACCCGAGCAGGCTGCGGAACGCATCGGCCCCGACACCGCCGACCGTCAGGTTCAGCGAGTCGGCACCCGACTCGGTGAAGCCGTTCTGATGCAATTGGATATATTCCAGTGCGGCGAACGGTTGGAAGGTCGCGCGGCGGAAGTAGAAGTTCCGTCCCCGTTCGACGTAGAACGAGAAGGCGTTTCCGCCGTATTTTGCTGTGGCACGCCGGGCGATGGTGCCGACGGTGACCTGGCGCGACGAGTCGTAGTCGTTGTAGGCGTAGGCGGCGATCCCGGTCGCGTAGCTGTTGCCGGTATCGCGGTGGAAGTAGAGGGCGAGCTGGCCCGAGTCGATCGTGCTCCGGTCGAAGCGATCGTCGAGGTGGACGCCGGTCTGCGAGTAGCCGGCCGCGAAGCCGAGCAGAGTACAGGCGTTTACATATCGTTCCAGCCCGAACGCGGTCCCGCCGGTCGAGTAGTTCAAGCCGCTGGCGTTCCCATTGCCAGCCAGATTGGCCCCGATCCCGTAACCGGAAATCCACGCCTGATGGTCGCAGCAGGCGATTTTATTACACCCGCTACACCCGCAGTCGTCGCACTCGTTTTGACCTCGGACGATCGTCTGTAGTTGGTCGAGCTTTCTAAGGGAATCGGCCGAGGAGGAAGCGAGTCCGAAGCGGCCGCGATTCAAGCTTCTCGAACGTAGTTGCAAGGCGATTTCGCCGAGGAACGACTCGTGGTTTTCGATGCCGACGGTGGAGAGGCTTCCGTAGATTTCGCCGCTGGTCGCATTGAACGCCGTCCGTGCCGCGGGCGAGGTGAGGCTGTCGAGTTCGGTCAAGACCGTGACGAGGTCGCCGGTGGCTCCTGCCTTATGCGCATCGAGGTACGCGGCCACGCTCCGCTGGTTATAGGTTTGTGCGACGTCGACATAGGGAGTGTGGCTTTGCACGAGCAGGATCTGTACCACGCCGGTGCCGTAGACCAGTTCGGCGTTGAGGAACGGCAGGTTGTCGGTCACCGAGCTGAAGGTACCGGTTCGGGTGCCGCCATAGGTGAGGAAGTCGTAGGTCATTCCATCGGCGTAGGTTCCGCTTTCGGCCTGAACGTCGACCGTCCCGTTGAGTTCGACGTCGCCGGTGACGGCCAGCAGGTCGGTTCCTCCGCTGTCGTTGATTTCGATTTGGAGCGTACCTTCGGCGAGTTGGTTGAAGTCGCCGTTGACGTTCATGGTCCCGATCGAGTTGCCCGGGGCGACGATACTGCGGTTGAGGAGAAGGCCCGTGATCGTTCCCGTTCCACGCCAGATTCCTCCCGAAACATCGACGAGCGTGTTGGTGGCATTTCCGTTCAGGCACCACGTTCCGCTGTCGATAAACCAGGCTTCGACCCCTGTAATGTCATCGGAAAAAGTGGTCGTGCCGGTGGTTCCGGAAAGATTCAGGACGTCGGCGCTTCCGGCACCAAGGTCGATATCGCCGACGATGGTGCATCCGGCAACGAGTGAGACCTCGTCGTTGCCCGAACCGTCGGAGAGGATGGCGTAGGCGTCCCCGCCGCTGGAGATGGCGGAGATGGTTCCTGTCTCTCCGACTTTGAGGTTGATGTTACCGGCTTCGACGGCCCACGCTCCGGTTGCTCCGTTTGCGGTAACGCTTCCGGTGATCAGCAGTGGCGTGTTGGTATCACCCCCGTTCAGGTCATTTGCAGCCCAGAGGGTCCAGGCATCTCCGGTGGGATCGTTTGCCGCGATGGTTCCCGAAACGGCACCGGCGATATGGAGGCTGTCGAAAGCATAGATGCCGCCGCCTTCCCAGTTGTTTCCGGTGCCGGTGATCGTACCGGAGATTCCGCCCGAGATCGTGATGACCCCGGAAGCCGAGATTCCGACGCCACCGTAGTTTTGCGAGGTTGCGGTGATGGTGCCGGCGATTCCGTTGGTGATCGTGAGGTCGTTTAAGGAGTTTATTCCACGGGCATAAGCGCTCACGGATTCTGCCTCGATGGAACCCGTGGCGGCAATGCTTTCGATTTTCAGTTCGCTCGTCCCATCACTCATGTAGA
>JASFHG010000549.1:0-3383 GCA_050123355.1 Planctomycetia bacterium | reverse complement strand
CCCCATTATTGAGGTCTGCATTGCTAATGAACCGCTCTGCGGCCGGAAATCCAGCAAGCCCGGCTGGAACAACCGCGTTTGCGATCGCAGAATGATCATAAATGCATCGGGATCAATAAGACGAGAGCCGTTCCGTGGTCCAGACGGCCAGCTTCTCGCGAAAGATCTTCGCGTTGTGTCGGATGTCGACCGGCAGCGATTCGTGAAACAAAAAGGTCTCGATCGTTTGCGTCTTTGCGTTGGCTTGGCCTAATTCGAGCAATTCACGGGCGAATTTTTCTTGGTCCTGCTTGGTATGAGGGAAGTGGTCGGGATAAGTTTCCACGACGACGACCGGTTTTTGCTCGCCCGCCCGGCCGACCCCGACCAGTGCACATCGGAATACGTGGGGATGGTTATTGAAGATCGCCTCGCACGGGATGGTGTACATGGGACCGGTATCCGTAAGTACTCGATGAGTCACCCGACCACAAAACCAGAATCGGTCTTCTTCGTCGAGGTAGCCGGTGTCGCCGATCCGGTGCCAGAACCGGTCCGTGCCGTCTCCTTGTTGGATTTTCGAGCGGGCGTTTGCCTCGGGCCGCTTCAGATAGGCTCGCGTTACCTGCGGACCTTGAACGATCAGCTCGCCGATCTGGCCCGGCGGCAGCTCTTCCGCGTCGGCCAGCATCTCGATCGGGCCGTCGACCACGCGGATCACCTTCCACGCGATCCCACCGAACCGACGCCCCACACAGACGCCCGCCCCTTGTGCCGTTTTGGCGGCCGTCTCGGCAAGGACCTCGCTCGCCGCGATCGAGGCGACCGGCAGCGACTCGGTCGCGCCATAAGGGGTGTACATATCTCCATCAGGGTGGATGCACTTGACCATCCGCTGCAAGACTTCGGCCGGGAGGGGAGCACCGGACGAGAGTACCCGGCGGACCGTCTTTAGTTTGAGGCCGTGTTCTTCGCAATAGCGTCCGACCTTGTTCCAGACGGCGGGCGAGCCGAACGTTTGGGTTGCTTGCCAGTCGTCGGCCGCTTCGAGGATCTTGGCCGGGTCGACCGAGGCGGGCCGAGAGGGATCCATGTCGGGGATCACCGACGTTACGCCCATCGCCGAATTGAAAAGCCCAAACAGCGGGAAGGCCGGGACGTCGATCTCGCCTGGCTGGATGTCGTAGAAATCGCGGATCTCGACCACTTGCCGATCGAAATTTTCGTGACAAAAGTGGACCCCCTTCGCCGGGCCGGTGCTGCCGCTGGTAAAGATGATCGCCGCCGGATCGGATGCACGGGTATCGGCGCATTGGGTGCCCGGGTGAGGCATCCGACGTATTTGGGCAAGCGTCATGCCGCCCCAAAACCAACGCCGACCGACCGTCACGTTATGCTTGGCTTTCGGAAAGCGGCGTCGCAGCATCGTTCGGACCGCCTGGGCCTGCGAGATGGCGACGAACCCTTCCGGCTCGGCCTCCTCCAAGCAGCGAAGCATTTTTTTCATGCCCATCCCGGGATCGATCAGGATCGAGACCATCCCCGCCTTGAGCAGCCCGAAGACGAGCGAGATGAAGTCAACTCCCTGGCGGACCAGCAGTGCCAGCCGTGTCCCGCGCGGGATCCCTTGCCGGGTGAGGGCGTAAGCGATCCGGTCGCTGTCCTCGTCCAGCTCGCGGAACGAGACCTGGCGATAGCGGCGGCGACCGTCCGGGCCATAGTCGAGCGGCTCGATGACGGCCCAGGCGTCCGGCTGCCGTCGGGCCATCTCCGTCAGACGTGAGGCGACGTTAATCAAATCCCCCGATGGGGTGGCTTTTTCGTTGGTTTCCATGGTTTCCTTGGACTTAAGTGCGATAGGAGTCTTCTGATCGTATGAGTGTACACGCTGGCCCCGGTAAAACAAGGTCGTTGCTTGCATCCCCCCTCCGTTCTGGTTATGCTGAAAGGATAGGGGTGATAGGCAAAAAATACGCCTATTTTGACCTTTCCCACCGATACTTCCGCGTTGCCAACCCTCTGCGAGCTTTTGCTTTATGCGTCTTTCAAGTCCTGAAAATTCTGTCGAACGTTCTATCGCTACGGAACGTCGTGGTGCTTCTGGCTGCTTGCGGTCCGGGAAGACGCTTTTGCACGTTCTGGTCGGCTTGATTGTTGTTGTGACGTTGGGGGTGGTGGTATGGCAGGTTATCATTCGTGCCGATTGGACGAGCGAAGAGTCTCGGCCGACGATGTTCGAGGTCCAGCAAGGTGAATTCCTAAACGAGATTACCGAGCGTGGCAGTGTGGAAAGTGCGAGTAACGTCGAGGTTCGATGCGAGGTGAAATCGCGAGGGAAGGGGGGCGCGACGATCCTTTGGGTTATCCCCGAGGGAACCAACGTCCAGAAAGGTGACAAGCTGATCGAGTTTGATGCTTCCGCCTTGGAGAGCAATCTTACCCAGCAGCAAATTTCCTACAGCAACAGCGAGGCAGGGCTGACCAAGGCCAAGAACGATCTGAAAAACGCCAATGACGCTCTCGAAGAGTACAACAGCGGAACTTATCCCCTGGAAGAGATGGCGATCCAAATCAAGAAGTTTACGGCCGAAGAGAACAAACGCCAAGCCCAGCAGACGCTCGATTATACGAAAGAACTTGCGCGAAAGGGCTACGTACCGGACCTGCGGGTCGAGAAGGACGAGTTCTCGCTGAAGAAGGCCGAGCTCGACTATAAGTCCGCGGAAACCGAGTTGATGGTCCTCGAAAAATTCAAAAGACCCAAGCAGCTCAACCAGCTCAATAGCAATATCCGAACGGCCGAGGCGAATCTTACGTCGGCCGAAGCCAAAAAGGATCTTGAGAAAGATGAACTCAAGTTGATCGAAGAGCAGATCAAGAAATGTGTGGTCTACGCCGATGAACCGGGCGAAGTGGTCTACGCCAACATGACCAACCGGCATGGTGGACAAGAGATTATCATCGAAGCTGGTGCAACCGTCCGCGAACAGCAAGTGGTGATCCGGCTCCCCGATCCCAAGCGGATGCAAGTGAAAGCGAATATCAACGAGTCGAAGGTGACCGCGGTCCAGGAAGGCCAGCCGGTGAAGATCACCTTGGGAGCAATGAAAGACGTAGCGCTCGATGGGGTGGTGGATAAGGTAGACGAGTATCCGGCCCCGGCCGCATGGTGGGCGGGCAGCACGAAACAGTACCGCACTTATATTCGTATCCTCGATACCGATGTCCTGCTGAAAACCGGCTTGACGGCCAAAATAGATATCGAGATCGAGCGGATCCCCGATTGTATCCAAGTACCGGTCCAGTCGATCTTTGAGCATGGCGAAAAATACTACTGTGTGATGGAAGACTCCAAAAGCGAGAAGGGCCGGGTCGCCAAGGAGATTACGATCGGGTCGACCAAT
>JASFHG010000548.1:0-3385 GCA_050123355.1 Planctomycetia bacterium | reverse complement strand
AGCTCGGGGTCGGTGTAGGTGCACCAGGGGATGTGGGTGTAATCGACTTTACGGGGGAGCCTGAACACGGCGTTGCTCACCACGATACCGCCCTCGTACCCGGCGACGTGGGTGAACCGGTAGCCGCCGTTGACGTCGCCGGCGGCGAAAATGTGCTTCCGGCTGGTGCGCAGGCGGGCGTCGACCTCGATTCCCCGGGCGTCGAAGGTTACGCCGGTGTTTTCCAGGCCGAGATTCTCCACGTTGGCCGTGCGGCCCATGGCCACCAGGACGGCCTCCGCCTCCAGCGTCCGGGTCTGTCCGCGGCTGTCGGCGATCCTTACCGATTTGACGTTGCCCTTGTCCTTTACCGACCCGATGGAGGCCTCGAGGTGGAAGACCGCCCCCTCGGCGGCCATCACTTCCATCACCGTGTCGGCCATATCCTTGTCCTCTTTAACGAGGATCTGGCCGGCGCGGTCCACCACGGTGACCCGGGTGCCCAACCGGTTGAAGGCCTGGGCCATTTCGATGCCGATGGGGCCGGCTCCCAGGACGATCATGGAGACGGGCAGGCGGTCGAGGTAGAAGATCTCCTTGTTGGTGAAGGTCGCGGTCCCGGTCAGCCCCTGAATGGGCGGCGCCGTTGGCGAGGATCCGGTGGCGATAACCCAGTTTTTGGCGGTGTGGCGCCGGCCGTCCAGTTCGATGGTGTGGTCGTCGACGAAGCGGGGGGCGCCGAAGGCCACCTTGGCGCCGAGGCCGCAGAAGCGCTCTTCGGAGTCGTGCTTCTGGATGGTGGAGATGACGCCGCGGATGCGGTCGGCGATTTTACGGAAATCCACCGGCGGGACATCAACCGCCGGAAGACCGAAATCGGGGGCCTTTTTCATCAGGTGATAGACGTGGGCGCTTTTGATCAGGGTTTTGCTGGGCACGCAGCCGTAGTGCAGGCAGTCGCCGCCCAGGGCCTTCTCTTTTTCCACCAGAAGGGTCCTGGCCCCCAGTCGGGCCGCTCCCGAGGCCACGGTGAGCCCGGCGGCGCCCCCGCCGACGATGCCAATGTCGTAATCGAACGTATCGCCCATGATCGCCCTCCTCCTACGGTATTCAACGTGGTCCAAGGTTACCGTTTCTCCTCTATGTTTGACAAACTTTTTTTCCCGGGGCGATAAGCATCAGGGTCTTCGGGTGGTTCATACGCGCCCTCGTGCTTCTGGTCCATTGGTCGTGCGAGGAAAAGGAACCTTACACGGCCGTCGTTTTCCCCGGGATGAAAGGCGGCGATTAAAAAAAAGCTTGACAACCGCCTCATCACTTTTCTATACGTCGCTGAACAGCACTTCCATACGGTAGAAAAACCGTATCGCTTCCATCTCCAAGTTCAACCGAGAAGACAACCGAGATCCACAGCACCATCGATCCAGTAATACCAGATATTTTTCATCCGGCCCGATACGGGTGCAGATAAGCCTTATGCTTCGGCTTATCGCGGAGTACCGTGCGGCCTTTGACTGCGGCTATGCCCGGAGAAAAGGCCGGCCGATGGAGTACGGCCCCAGGCTTTTTCCGTCGGATCATCCTGATCCGGCCGGCGGGCGTGCGGAATACGCCGATGACGACATTTGCGGGATTGCCCCGGCAGCGAGATCGACAGCACCGCTCCGGGGTTCAGAGTGGATATGAATGGGAACCTTGGCAATTACTTTTAGCAGAACGAAAGGAGAATCAGGATGAAAGCAGCGAGGATACGACAAATGATAGCATTGACCGCAGTGACCGTTGCGCTGATGATGGCCTGCTTCGCTCCCGCGCTTGCCGCCGGGCAGGGGAAGGTGAACATCAATACGGCCGGCGTGGAAGAACTGATGACGCTCGACCGGGTGGGTGAGGCGTATGCCAAACGGATTGTCGCCTACAGAGACGAGAACGGCCTGTTCAAGAAGGCGGAGGACCTGCTCATGGTAAAAGGCATCGGCAACAAGATATTCGAGGCCAATGCCGACAGGATCGTCGTGTCCGACGAATAGATGGTCCAGCGGGAGAAAAAGAGCCGGGCGTTTTGGGGGCGTCCGGCTCCCGTCAAAGGGGAAGATGCCGGCCGGTCCAGGGTGGATCGATATCTTGCGCTGCTCATGGTTTTGTATAACCTGCTCCTGCTGCTGGCCGCCATTGCTTCGGTCATCGGATAATCATGGACGGGATATGCGGGGTCCGGTTGACCTCGGAGGTTGACAAGACCGGCGGTCGGCGCTGTAATGGGGCTTATTTCTGATCAGGAGGGATACGATCCTATGGCGGCGCCGAAGAACGCAATGGAAATTTTCAAGTTACTGGACAAGTCCAACTGCCGGGAGTGCGAAATGCCCACCTGCCTCGCTTTCGCCGCGGCCGTTTTCAAAGGGGAAAAATCACTGGGGCAATGCCCGCACGTCGATTCCGAGTGGATCGACCACTACGGAGAGGCAACCCCCCGGCCGGACCTGGATACCCTGTCCCGCCAGGAGGGGCGGGACCGGTTGAAGGCGCTCGTGGCGGACATCGATCTGGAGGAAGCCGCGGAGCGCCTCGGCGGGCGGATGGAGCAGGGGCGGCTGATCATCAAGATCCTGGGAAAGGATTTCGGCGTCGACGGCCGTGGACGGGTCGACACCGACCTGCATGTCCACACATGGATGCTTTCGCCGATCCTGGCGTATTTCGAAAACGCCAAAGGTGTGGACTGCTCGGGAAACTGGGTCGCGCTGCGCGAACTGGGCGGTTCGAAGGGATGGGTGCGGTTTTTCGAACATCGTTGCGAAAAGCCGCTTAAGGAACTGGCCGATCACTATACGGACCTGTTCGAGGACATGATCCACCTGTTCAACGGCCGGTCTGCCGAGAACCACTACCAGTCGGATATCTCACTGGTGCTGACGCCCCTGCCCAGGGTTCCGGTCCTGATCTGCTACTGGAAGCCGGAGGACGGGCTGGCTTCGTCGCTCAATATCTTTTTCGACGATCAGGTTGAAGGCAACCTTCCCGTTCCGGCGATCTACACCCTGTTCGCCGGAATGGTGCGGATGTTCGAGAAGATCGCCGTGCGCCACGGAGTCAAGTGATCCGCGGCCCGCGCCGACCGCACCACCGGAATCCCCGGCAGGCGGGTGGCGGCATCGATTCGGTTGTCAAGGGTTCGCAGCAGGCGCACTACGGTTTTACCCTTGGCGCTTTGGCTCTGAAACCCTCCGGTTTTTGCACCATTGGGGAATACACCGCAAAATGGCAAGGAGGAATCGATCGCCAGCCGGATTTACCCTCGTCTCAATCGTCAACCTCACTCAAATCGGGATATAATCTTTTCATACATTCCGGGCAAATGCTGTGGGTAAAAACCGCTTCCGAATACTCGTGGACATACAGCTCA
>JASFHG010000547.1:0-3388 GCA_050123355.1 Planctomycetia bacterium | reverse complement strand
AGAGCCGTTTGATAGTCTTCCTGCTTGAACGCGGTTCGAGCCTCTTGGAAATATTCCAGGCCGGCTTCGTTGGTCGTCGTGCCGGTCGTACCGGTCGAGGTGTCTTGGCTGGCCGTCTCTTCGTCATTGGCGTAGACCGGGTCGGTGTAGTCGTAGCCTTGGTCTTCGATGTAGCCGGCGTATGGGTTGTAGTAGCTATAGCCGGACGTGTTCCAGTTCCACCATGCGGTGCCGACTCCCCACGCGACCGGGACTGCCCACCAACGGGGTCGCCAGCCGGGATAGTGAGGGTGATGGTGAGGATAGGGATGATGGGGATAGTGCTTGCCCGCCGCATAGTTGGGCCAGTTGCCGGGCAGGTTTCGTGATTGCGGGTTGATGCCCGGCTGGAAGTTCGGGTTGAACGAACGCGTGCCCGGTTGGAAGTTCGGGTTGAACGAACGCGTGCCCGGTTGGAAGTTGGGACGGTTTACCTGAGGCGGTCGGTGCATTCCGGAACGGCCTCCAGGACGCGGTCCTCGGGCCAAGGCGTCGCCGATCGCCATCATGCAGATTGCGGTTATGATCAGAAATAGAGCGGTTTTCTTCATGGTTTTCCTCATTACTTTTTGTGTTTTTAAAGCATGTTCTAAGGGGATCACTGCCGAGAAGATCCCAATATCAAAACCTAGCTTGTCAAACAGGCTCGATTCGTCCAAAATAGAGGGGGCTGTGTGGGGTTTTCACCGAATAACCAGTAGGACGTGAAAAACCGATACCCATTTTACCGCCAAAAAATAGTACCCCCCCCAGATATAAGGAAAGTGAAAACAGGATGAAAAACTCGATCTTCGATCTGACCGGAAAGTGTGCACTCGTGACAGGCGGAAGCCGTGGGCTCGGCAAGGCGATGACCCGACTCTTTGCCGAGGCAGGGGCCGACGTCTTTATCTGTAGCCGAAAGGAAGAGGAGCTCAAACCGACCGCCGAAGAGATCCGCGAGGCGACCGGCCGCCGGATCGAGTATGCGGTCGTCGACATGACCGATCGCGAGCAGCTCAAAAGTCTGCCACGCGAGGCGATCGGGCGGCTCGGCAAGATCGACATCCTGGTCAACAACGCCGGCTTCAACATCACCTCGCCGATCGATCGGATCAAGGACGAAGATTTCGACATGCTCACGGAACTCAACCTGCGAAGTGTCATGGCGCTGACCCGTTCGTTGGTGCCGTGTATGAAGGAGCGGCGTTGGGGACGGGTGATCCACATCTCGTCGATCATGGGCCTGGCGAGTACCGAGGCGAGAAACGCCTACTCGGCGACCAAGGCGGCCCTGATCGGGATGGCGAAGGCCAGCGCGTTGGACCTCGGCCCGTTCGGGATCACGGTCAACTGTATCGCCCCCGGCCCGTTCGCGACCGAGATGCCGATGTCGATCCTCAGCCAGGAACAGCAAGACAAGCTGGCCGCTCGGACGGCGGTCGGCCGCTGGGGACGACCGGAAGAGTTGGCCGGCACGGCCCTGCTCCTGGCCAGCGACGCCGGCGCCTACATCACCGGCACTACCATCGTCGTCGACGGCGGCACCTTGGCTCGCGTTTTTTGAGTGTTGGTTTGATAATTGAATTTGTTTAGCGGTTGAACTGGTTCGACGCTTTTGGAAAAAACATACCAACTCCAAAAAACGTCGAACCAGTTCGACCGCTAAACGATAGGAATTGAAACGTATTTACAAAAGCCGGTTTTCATGATTGATCCAAAACATCTCGGCCCCGATGTCGACCCTGCGAAAATTTCACCTGACGCGACGATCCTTGGCGAAAGCTACTTGACCGGGGCGGCGACGCGCGTCGAGGCGGGGGCGGTGATCGAAAACTCGCGGCTGGAAAACGTGACGGTCGAGGCCGGGGCACGAGTCGTCGACTCGATCGTGACGGTTGAGCGGCCGATCCGATCGCACAAATGCGACGCGGCGAGTCGGTTCGTCGCGGCCGGGACCGATCGACCGACGATCGGTGCGGGAGCGACCGTGCAAAGCTCGACGTTGATCAACACCTCGGTCGAAGCGGACGCGACGATCACGCATTGTTGGATCTCCAACAGCCGGGTCGGGGAGCGGAACCGCTTGGATCAGGTCAAGATGATCCTCTGCCACGTCTGCGAGGACGTCTCGCTGCAAGGGCCGACCGAATTTTCCGAGTCGTACGTCGGCGATCATTTGTCGGTCGACCGGTGCGGGTTCTTCGAGGCGGTCTTCAGTAACACGTTCCATGTGCTCGACTTTGATCCGGAGAAGAAGGAACTGGTCGTGCGCGAGACGATCGAGCTGCCGCACACCTCGCGGTATGGACGGAACGTCATCTGCTCGACCAACTCGGGCCGGCTCCGACCGTCGGAGGATGGCGGACCGCTCAACTCGCTTGGCCCGCAGGTCCGTCTCTGGCACGATAAACTGCTTAGCCACGAGCTGATCCGTGTCGAGCCATGCTGCTGGATCTCCGACTGGACGAAGCTGATCGGCGAGTCGGCCCGGGCGTATGAGACCGACGCGGCGATGATGAACGATCGGCAAGCGACGCTCGTCATGCCGTTTGCGGTCGCCGGTTTCGACGGGGATGCGACACGAGGGCTCGTCATGCCGGGCGAGCGGGCCGTCGGTGTCCGCCCGTACCAACGGTTTCCTGTATGGACGTTCACCTACGCACCGGGAGCCGTGATCGCGATGGTTCGCCGGGTCTACGACCTCCTGCCGCCGGAACGTCGTGATGTGGCCGATACGCTGGTCGTGAAATCGCTCGAAACGGCCCGGGCGATGATCCGGGCGGTCTGGCATGGCCAACAAGAGCCGGCCTGGCAGGAGTGGGCCGATCGGGCCGAGCAGTTGTTGGCGGTCCATCTGGAGGCGGACCTCTGGCGGTTTGAAAATGGTCGACCGTGCGAGTGGTCCCGGGACGAAGCGACCGGCCGCTGGGTCCACCCGCGGCAAGAGCGTCTCTTGGAGCTGGTCCCCGATCTGCTGGAGGCCCAAGTGTCGGAGGATCAGTTGACCGACTCCACGTTAGCCCGGTCGCCTGCGACCGGTAGTGAAGATACCGATATGTTAGCCCGGTCGCCTGCGACCGGTGGTGGTGTATTGAACCCGCCGCAGGCGGCGGGGCTAACCGAGGATGATACTGCGGAGTTGACTTCCGGCAGCACGCCGCTGTCGTTCACGAAGCAGGACACGCAGCCGACCGTGATCGATCCGACGGCACAAGTTGCTGACGATGCGGTGATCGGGCCGGGGTGTTTGATCGGGCCGGAGGTGGTGATTGGCTCCGGCGTGCAGCTTTGGAATGCGACGCTCTACGCATGTACGGTCGGTGCCGACTCGCGCGTCGAGCGATGTTATATCAATGGTGCGGAGATC
>JASFHG010000546.1:0-3388 GCA_050123355.1 Planctomycetia bacterium | reverse complement strand
TGTTGGAGTTCGGCCATGGCGGGTTTGAATTTATGGATCTCGCCGGTCAGGATCGCCTTGTTGGTCTTGGCGGCCGCGTTTCGCATCTGATCACAGTGCATCCTCCACTCCTTGTCCAAATTCGGCGCAATGGTTTCTTTGACGCTGTCCCTCGATGCTTGGGCGACTGCAGCGATCACAGACGTATAGCCAGTCGTCTTCTTCGCCTTCAACTGGAGACGCTTTCCTTTGGTAAATCGCTTCAACTTGGTATTGACTAGCGAAATGGATTCCATCAAATCCTTCAGTCGGGCGACCCTTGCCCATTTCATCGCAGGCGGATTTTCCACTTTTGCTGTCATTGCCTTTTGGATCGCCTCGACGCCCGCCTTGGCAGAATCGTAGTCTTTGGAATCGACCGTCTTTTGACAAGCTTCGACCAGTTTGGATGCGACGTTTTTGTATTCGTTCTCCTCGTCATGGACGCCAAGAGCCAGAGCGATAACGGCTAGAATGCTCGCATCACGGACAATCTTTTCCTTGTTATTTTCATAGTCTTCTTTGTCGGCCGTTGTCTTTTTGAGCTGCTTGACGTACTCGTCGACCTGGCTCGCCAGATCCCTCGCTGGGGCGAACGTCGACGCTGCCGGAGGATTCTTCGCCGAAGCAAACGCGGTGCCACCACAAACCAACATGACCAAAACCAACTCGCTGACAATCTGTCTCATAACATAAAACTCCTCACAGAAAAGGTGTCTGACCTGCTCTGTAGAAAAGCTGCCTTTTGAGATCTTTTTTCGAAACCACGGAATACACGGAATACACGGAAAGAATTTTAAAATCCTGTTTTTTCCGTGTGTTCCGTGTATTCCGTGGTTTTTTCCTTTATGGGACCAAAAGGTAAAAGATCGAAGAATCGAGGCTTTTCTACAAAGCATGTCTGACCCTTTATTTTCACCTGTCTTACCTGGAATTTCTCCCCGCCAAAGGCGTTGGACCGCTACACCCCCTGACACCTTTCTCCCCCTGGGAAAAGGCGTTGGAATGCTACTGACCAATTACATTACCTAGAGGATCAAATGTATTGGGAGCCGAGTAACCAAAAAAATCATCGTAGAAATTTCCTTCGCCATCCGATTTCACATTTGAATTCTGAAAAGCAGTGAGACGTTTATGGAAATCGTCAACTCCGAGCTCAATTGCCTTTACGTTTGCATTGGTAATGTACTCCGCAAGTGCCTCTTTGACAGCAAAATTTGCTTCTGTTGTGTGTAAGCCAAAATCGTCAGCCAAAACAAAGTCGATTTTTTTGCGTATAAACCCGTCCATTACGGCGTTGCTTATACGCTCCCGACATTCCGTATCGTATAGCTCCTCGTGAACGTTGCCAATCTTTTCTAATCGATTTAATAATTGAAGTAAAAGTTCTTCCATTACAAACACTCCTATTGTCCGACATAAATAAAGGGGTCACCCATAACCGTCGTTGAGTCAAGGCCCGGATTATTGGATTTTTGGGAATAATAACAACAGTGGAACGGAGAGAGGCTAGCCGGGGGTCCAGGGGGTGGCAATGAACGCCCCTGGTCGGCGAACGGATTCGCCGAAATTATTTGGCATGGATGCCTACTCCGCTCAAGGCGTTCCTTCGCTTTTGGTCGTTCCTTCGTTTGCAGGTCACGCGCACTGGATGGTCACCCATTCGTGCCGGTCAGGCGGATGCCTGCCGCACATGATAGTATTCATCGACCATGCGTACCCAATCAGACACGCGGTGCGGAACTTGGTCCCACGAGACACCTTTCCGGGCCATCGCCGGTCGTTGTGGTGCGCGACACAATATTTTCTTTTCTTATCGTTGGATTACGCTGCCTGATCGGCATGTTCTCCGTGCCAACGTCGCAAGCGTTTCCAGCAGATCTCGGCCAGTTTTCGGGCCGTCGCTACGCGAGCAATTTTCGTGCCGGATCGTTTGCGGATTCGTGTGTAAAAATTTTTCAGTGCGGCATCTTCGCGGATCGTTTTCATGGTCGCTTCGACCAGGATCCAACGCAACCAGGGCGAGCCTTGTCGCGTGATCGACCCTCGGTAGCAGTGGTTGCCCGACTGGTGAACCCGCGACGTCAGGCCGGCATAAGCGCCAACCTGTTTGGCGGAGCGAAAGCGATCGACCTCGCCCAACTCGGCCACGATCAACATCGCCGAGTAGAGACCAATGCCATGAATGCCGGTGAGGGCTTCCACTTGCGGAAAACTTGCTTGACAAAGGGCCAACTGCTTGTCGAAAACCTCGATTTGCCGGTCGAAATGTTCCATCCTTGCAAGCAGTTCGTCACGAACGAGGTTTTCGATCGGTCCGAAATCTTGCTTCCCAAACCATGCCAAGCCTCGCGGCCCGAACGGAATTTTATAAGGCGATCGGATGTTTTTTCGTGCCAGCAAGTCGCGTAATTTGATTTTTACTTCGGCACGATCCTGGCCCAGCCTGGCCCGACAACGTGTCACATTTCGCAGTCGCTGATACGGCTCGGGCGGGACGTAGGCCAACGGTATCTGGTCGATCCGCAATAAATTGGCCAACAATTGCGCATCGAGCTTGTCAGTCTTGCTGCGCCGCTGTATCATGGCATGCAGACGAAGCGGATGTGCCAACAAAACCGTGCCGTGCGGATGCAGCAGATCGTAGAGCCAACGATACGTACCGCTCGCCTCGATCACCACGCGAAACGGTCGAAGCGATCGCATCACTTCCACGATCACCCCCGTTTCCCGACATGAAATCTTCACCGGCTCCATCACCTCGCCATTGGCCCGTACCGCCGCCATAACAATAAAATCGCGATGTAAATCAATTCCAACATACCACATGATATAGGTCTCCTTGTCTGGTGGATTGTGGATTAGGTTCAATACAATCCTAGTCCACCACAAGGGGCCTTTCAGACGGTTATAGTATCAGACACCTTTATTTCTCCTGAGGGCTCAGTTTATTATCCCGAAGTAAAAGGTGGCCAGTCACTTCGCCATAACTGGGTTATATAGGTCCAATGCGTTTTGCATTAAGAAAACAAGGATATTCACAGCCCAAACCAAAAGAATAAGTCGTCCGAAAAGGCAATGACGGAACGATAATAGCAAACAGAAATGGCAGAACTTGCCGTCGGCGCATAGAAATAGCTCCGAGAGATCTTTGACAACAGAAAAACAAAACGATTCAGACGCGAGTCATCTTTGATGATCGGCAGATGACGTCGCCCTTCAAGGAACGTGAGTTCGAGAGAGAAATAAAGGGGTCACCCATAACCGTCGTTGAGTCAAGGCCCGGATTATTGGATTTTTGGGAATAATAACAACAGTGGAACGGAGAGAGGCTAGCCGGGGGTCCAGGGGGTGGCAATGAACGCCCCTG
>JASFHG010000545.1:0-3395 GCA_050123355.1 Planctomycetia bacterium | reverse complement strand
GACATAACGTATCGCAACATCCGGCGTCAAATTTTCACCGATGATTCCACGTAATCCCGAAACGCTGATGATCAAGTCTGCCATGATACACTTTCCTTGCAAAGATTATCCAAAAAGCCCAGTCCGCTTTGTGACAAGTATTGTAATAGTATATGGGCTACCCCGGGATCATGGAAGCGGGTGGAGGTAAGAACCTTCCCCTTATTTCCCCTTCGTTAGGGGTGATTTCTCGTAGCTATTGTGCTTACGCACACGGTAATAACAAATAGCCCCAAAAATAACAGCAACTGTTTTCGTTTTTTTACCTAACAGTTGAACACTTTCTCTCCAATATTTCGGGGAAATCGGCCGAAATCGCAAGAAAAAGATTGCAACTTTTGCAGAATGGTTATAATGACGTATGATTCTATAGTTTGTCTTCTTTTGAGTTTCCTGGCTACAAGGGGGTTGCTTTAAGCCTGGAAGCAACCTTCTCATGACACCGTGATTTTCTTACTCCTCTGATCTTGCCTATCAGGCTAACCAACGGGAAATCGATGCAAACAAAGCATCGAATCACCATCACTTTCGCTTCGAAAAACTATCCCTGCCATTCCAAAACATAAACCTTTGGAGAAAAACCATGTCTTATCTGAAAAGCAAAGCCATCGGTGCGTGCTTGCTAGGCATTTGTCTTGCCGGGGTCCTAACTGTCTTCCTTCCTGCTGCTGCAAAACCAGTTCCCAATAGCTATGCGCCCGTGGTGGTAAGCGAAAAGTTTGACGACGTCGTCAAACACATGCAAGAGGCGAAACCTAAAATCGAAGCGGCTCATAAAAAATTGCTCGACGAACGTTACGACCTGAGCGACCGTCCGGCAGAAGGCGTCACAATGTCGCGTGGCAAACCGGTTCAAGAAGGCATTCGCGTCAAGCTGCCGAAAGGTGTCGAGTCATGGGAAGCACTGGCAAAAATGTCACCCGAAGAGATCAAAGAAAAGGGGCTCTGGCCCAAAGGTTTTTTGCCGTTGCCCCACCCGAATCATCCGGAAGGTGGCATGGTTTTCCCGCAACACCACATCGATGAGATCAATAAACAAGAGAAACGTGACCTGACCCGATTCGATCTCGATTTCGATCTGCCTGAACACCTGCTGCCCGAATTTCCACCGGCGATCTATCTGACCACACGGCCCGACCTGGGAGACGTCTCACAAGGGAAAGTCGTAACAATCAAGAACTATTTCGACATGTTCAACGGGATCCTCAACCCGAAACAGCTCGAAGGACTTCGACTGCTCGTCACCCCATTTCCCCAACAGCAGTTCAACGCGACGAATGACCGTCGATCGCTCGAACCGAGCAACGGCGTGACCTGCTTCGATTGCCACGTCAACGGTCACACCAACGCCACGACCCACCTCGTCGGCGACATCCGACCGCAAAAATTCCGACATCGTCTCGATACACCACCGCTCCGTGGCGTGAACGTCCAACGACTCTTCGGCTCGCAACGTGCACTGAGAAGCGTTGAGGACTTCGCCGAGTTTGAACAACGGGCAGCCTACTTCGATGGCGACCCGGTCATCGCGACGAAGAAGGGGGTCAACGTCCTCGAACGGGGAAGCCAAGTCCACTTCATGGGCGAGTTCATGTCGATCTTGAACTTCCCGCCTGCGGAGAAGCTCGACCTGTTCGGAAAGCTGGATCCGAAAAAAGCAACCGAAGAAGAGCTGCGTGGCGAAGCGGTCTTTAACGGTCCGGGCCGCTGTGCCGAATGTCATCCGGCACCTTACTATACCGACAACACGATGCACGACCTGCATACCGAACGGTTTTTCAAGCCACATATGTATAACGGTCGCATGGCCTCGGGCGACGGACCAATTAAGACGTTCCCCTTACGTGGCATCAAGGACTCGCCTCCGTATCTCCACGACGGACGTCTGCTAACGTTGGAAGACGCAATCGAGTTCCACGATCAGGTACTTGGCACAAAGCTGACCGAGCAACAAAAAAAGGACCTCGTCTCGTTCCTGCGTTGCCTGTAAGTCAAAAAATTATTCCTAGGGGACCTGTCCCTAAAAACATCGCCGCCCCACCCAGTAAACGGTCAGACCGTTTGCCGTGTGGGGCAAATTTTTGGGGAGTTCTTACGTAAAGAACGAAAATACGGCTTGAAATGAAAGCAAGGGAGCCCGTTTTCGGGTTGACGAAGTGGGTAAAATTTGACGATAAAGAAGGATGCGGGGCTATGCCCTTACATAATACCCCCCCAAAGATGTCATACGCAAACCACCCTGGCCTGTTGGCCCAAACTGCAAAAATCGAGGTTCTACAATGAGTGTCGAGTCCTCCCTTGATACCACTCAACTTCTCTCCCAAATTGAAACGGCCGCTCAAGAAAAAAAACTGACTCCCGGTGCCGTAAAAAATATCAAGGCATGGCTGACTGAACCTCGCTACGCGGAGTACGCCTATCAGGTCGCTCAACATATCCACGACCAAATGTGGCAAGAGTTGGACGACGCGTTCTGGACGATCATCCCGTTCGGGACCGGCGGACGTCGCGGGAAGATGTACCCGATCGGGAGCAACATGATCAACGATCGGACCATCGGCGAAAGTGCCCAAGGTCTGGCCGACTATGTGAAAAAGGTCTCCGATGGTGGGCCGCTTTCGTGCGCGATCGCCTACGACAGCCGCCATCGTAGTAGAGAGTTTGCCGAGCTCTGCGCCGAGATCATGGTCGCCGCCGGATTCAAGGTTTGGTTCCTCAATGGTTATCGAAGCACACCCAGCTTGTCCTTTACAGTCCGTTACAAAGATTGCAATTGTGGAATTATGGTAACGGCCAGCCATAATCCTCCCTCGGATAATGCTGTAAAAGCATACTGGTCCAGTGGCGTGCAACTACTTCCGCCAGATGACAAAGGCGTGATCGACTGTGTGATGAACACCGACCAAATCGATCGAGTCCCCTTCGCCGAAGCGCTGGCCGCCGGACAAATCGAATACTGCCAAGAGGAGGTCGATCGGGAACTGTGTAAGCAGATCGCCGGCCAGAGTCTGCCCGGGCCGCGGGACTTGAAGATCCTTTACTCCCCATTGCACGGCGTCGGTTCGTCGATCGTATTGCCTGCCCTCGAAGCGGCCGGCTTCCAAGCGGTCGAAACCTATGGTCCACAAGCCGATCCCGACCCCGATTTTTCCAACGTGCCGGACAATGTCTCGAACCCCGAACGACCGGTCGTTTTCGATGCGATGGTCGACTACGTGCACGGCAAGGGTTTTGGCCTGATCCTCGCCACCGACCCGGATGCCGATCGGGTTGGTTGCTCCGCTCCGAAAAAGATCGGCGACGATGACCACTGGGGGATCCTGACCGGCAACCAAATCGGAGCCCTGCTGACCGAC
>JASFHG010000544.1:0-3412 GCA_050123355.1 Planctomycetia bacterium | reverse complement strand
AAGTTCGCTTCGAGCCACAACGCCGGATCATGAAAATAATCCAGGACCTTCACTCCTGCCCAGCCGGGCAACCACGGCGAGTCAATGATAAGCCCCACTGGTATCGTACCATTGGTCTCGCCAGAAATCACACTTTGTAATATTTTCCATTGTTGTTCAGTCATCTATTTTTATTCTGGATCCTCTTCTCTGCCCACGATTTTCTGGTTCTCTAGTTCCTAAAAGTATTTTTACCCAACAACCGGGATCTCGTAACCGGCACGCTGCTTTCGTTCCGCCAAGGCAGCCGCTTCCGGATCGTTCGGGAAGGTCTCGGTCTTCGGATCCCACTCAACCTTGCGACCGAGCCAACGGGCAATGTTCACCAAGTGGCAAACCACGGTCGTGCGGTGAGCTATTTCGATCGGAGCAACCGGCTCTTCTCGCGAAATGATACAATCAATCCAATTCTTGATATGTTTTCGGGTATCTCCCTTTTGGAGTCTCGCTTTGGCCAACTCTTCTTTACCGATCGTATTCGGCGAGGTATTTGCTTTACCCCGGCTAAGGAACATTTTCCCTTCCGTACCGTAAAAAACGCCGCCACCGCCAGGGCCGTCGTCCATGATGACCTCGACACCGTTGGCATATTTGTAATGAACACGAGGATTGGGCGTGTTCTCGTATCCCCACTTCCTCGATTTCGGCTCGGTGAAGACATATTCATAATATTTCGGATCCGATTCGACCCAAACTTCGACCGGGCCGCTTTCATCCATGCCGAGTGCACATTGGATCTGGTCCAAGCCGTGGGCACCCCAGCCGGTAACCTCGCCACCGCTGTATCGCCGGAACGAAATCCAGCCCGGGTTGGCTCGCGGGATATAAATGTCCTTGTGATACGGCCGAACTTCGGTCTGGCCACACCACATGTCCCAGTTGATGTCCTTCGGGCATTCCTGGGCCGGCAACTTGCAAATCCACGGCGACTCATAGTTCTTCGCGATCACTTTCTTGATCTTGCCGAGTGCTCCTTCGCGAATGAGCTTGCAACCGACTTGATTGATTGTCATGGAGCGCTGTTGCGAACCGGCCTGGAAAATCCGCTTGTGATGCCGAACCGCCTTGACCTGAAGCTGACCCTCGCGAATCGTCAAATTGATCGGCTTCTCGCAATAGACATCCTTTTCCGCTTGACACGCGTGTACCGTGTGCAACGTATGCCAATGGTCCGGCGAAGCAATCACGACCGCCTTCAAATCGGAACGCTCCAGCAATTTGCGGTAGTCCTGATAAGCGTTTTTGGTTTTGTCCGTGAATTTCTTTGCCCGCGTAATATTACAGTCGGCAGTTCCGACAACCTCGGCGTTTTTGGGAAGAGCCAGAAGTTGTCTCGCTCGACGTCCACAACCGATGTATCCGACACCAACTCGATCGTTGGCCGCAACCCGATCCTTACCGGCAAAAACCGTCGCCGGAATAAACGTCGCCGTAGCGACCAGGCTACTCTTTTTTATAAAGTCTCTACGTTTCATAATCACAACTCCATGTTTTAAAAGGTGGGCCAAATGAGGTGAGATTTCTTGGTCGGTGCTTCCGCACCACGTAATAAATGATGTTTCTCAATGATGCACGGCAAAAACATGTTCAAACACTTGGTCGGTGCTTCCGCACCATATAATAAATAACGTTTTTCAATGACGCATGGCAAAAACATATTCAAACACTTGGTCGGTGCCCGCACCATAGGTATTGGCTATTTACGAGCCCAAACGGATAAAAATTCACAAATCTGGGTCTAATTTACTAGTTTTTTGTTGCATACTACGGTTGCTACGACTACATTATAATCGCGGCAAGGGAAGCATTACAACGTTTTTTTGCGTAAGGGTTCGCCGATTTGCGAACAAAACCCCCCTGAAGGACCATATTTTACTGCGATCTTATGTTTTCTGACAGCGACACAAAGCACGTTGCCTTGGCTTTTCCTGTAGCAGTACCCTGGTTGGCACTGTGTATGCAAGGCATTATCAACTACTCTCAACGGCAGGGCGGCTGGAATCTGCTCACCAGCCCTCCCACCTCGACAGGCACCCACGAAACGGCCCTGACGGCCGAATCCCTGATCGGATGGCCGGGGGACGGCATCATTACGGCCATCAGTGATCTGAACGAAGCCCATTACGCAAGACAACTGAACATTCCTATAGTAAACCTCGCGGCAACGCTCCCCAACCTCTCCTTTCCCCGAGTTATGGTCGATCACTACGCGGTGGGCCGAATGGCTGCGGAACATCTATTGCAACGCGGTTTTCAAAATCTGGGATTTTATGGTTTCCATGATCCTTGGTATGCTCAAGAACGTCTGCGAGGATTCCAAGATCGGGTCGCAGAAGCCGGTCTCAAATGCGAAGTCTTGGAACAACCGACCCATTCTTCCGCAACGTTGCCCTGGCAAGAACGCTACGCCCTTTTGGATCAGTGGCTAAAAAGTCTGACGCTCCCGGTCGGTATCTTCGCCGTTCACGATTACCATGCAAGAATTTTGATCGACGAGTGCAATATGGTCGGTCTGAAAGTGCCGCTCGACGTGGCGGTTGTCGGCACCGATAACGATACGATCGTCTGCGAACATTGCCAACCGACGCTGAGCAGTATCTCCCGTAATCCCCTGGAAAACGGGTACCAAGCGGCCGCGTTGCTCGATCAGTTGATGGACGGGAAAACCCCGGAAAAACTAGAGATTATCCTCCCGCCCGAGGGCGTCGTGGAACGAGGATCCACCGACACGATCGTCGTCGACGACCCGCACGTCCGAACGGTCGTCTATTACATGCGAGACCATTACCGCGAGCCGTTGGATATCGAACAACTCTCAAACAAGGTACCCATCTCACGCCGTCTTTTGGAAAAACGGTTCCGCAAATCACTCGACTGCACCCCGCATACCTACCTCTGCCGTCTGCGTTGCGAGGAAGCAAAGAAACTTCTCATTTCTTCACCCCGAACCAAAATCCATACGATCGCCAAGAACTGCGGCTTCTCGAGCCAAGACCACATGCGACTGGTCTTCTTGCGCATCGTCGGAATGACACCCAAAGAGTATCGAAGCTCCGGCGGGAAAAAATAACTTCACGGTTTCTTGTTTAGCCGTCGGACATCGTCCGACGTGTTTTAAGAGCTTATCTGAAAACGTCGAAAACGCGACGAACGATGTTCGTCGGCTAAACCTATACTGAAAGAGTTTTAAAACTTGTACCCTGCGCTCTCTGCGTCCTCTGCGGTAAAGTTTTTTGAATTTTCTTCCTGGTCAGCTTTCTTCCTCGCTGTAAAACCGCTCTCTCGTACGCCAAAAAACTTTTCTGATTTTTTCTCAAAAAAAGCTTGACAGCGTATACCATATGCTGTAAAGTGTCGATTATACCTTACGGCA
>JASFHG010000543.1:0-3416 GCA_050123355.1 Planctomycetia bacterium | reverse complement strand
CGTCCACTCCCCTACCAACTCATGACCCAACCCCGCCAAACCTTGCGTAAAAAGATAAAATCCGGTAAAATCAAAGGACAAAAAGGTGATTAGAATGTATCTAAAGTGCCATTCGTTCCCGGACCCTTTTTAGGGGAATGGATAGTTTGACGTTGAGTTGTGGAGAACCGTTTTATTAAACCCAAGTTAGCAAAAACTAGGCAAGACAGTAACCTAAATTGCCTATTCTCTAAAAAAGATTCCGGAAGTCTTTAGTTCTCCCGTTATCCTCAGGCGACGTTGAAGCGGTTCAGGCGGAAGAGTCGATAGGCGTTTTGCCAGTAGATTTTCTCCAGGACCTCTTGGTTCAGTCCCACCGCGTCTATTTTCCAGTCGCCCTGGATGGGCGTGGGATGGTCGAACTGTTTGTCGTTGCTCTGCAAGTAATGCCAGTGGACCTGGTAGAACCAACGGTCTTCTTCCTTCGTGAACCGCTTGCCGGCGCCGGCGCCCTGGATGTCGCCACCGGCGTAGAACATGCGATCGGTGCCGAACATGATGCGGTCTTGGTGGCGGATGAAGAACTTACGACCCTCTTTCGCAGAGTGGCGGCCCACCTCGCCGAGCCGGGCGGCAATGTCGATATGGAGATTGGGCAACTCGTCCATCCATTTCGAGACCGTCTTGATGTCTTCGGCGTTGTTGGCGATGTGGCAGCAGTGGAATTTGATCTTGGGGAAGCGGCGAATGACGTTGTTTCTCTGCTGAAGAAGAGCATCGCGCGGCGGGTACTTGCCACGATCGGCGAAGGACCAGTTTGGATGTAGCTCCAGTTCCTTCCAGCGTTCGTTCTTCGGGTTCCAGGGCTCGAAGAACGCCTTGGGATCGGTGGTGTGAAAGGCGACGATGATACCGAGCTCACCGGCCCTTTGCCAGATGGGAAACAGACGGGGGTCGTCGACACGGACCAAGTCGCCGGCTTTGTCCCGGACCTTCAGGCCCAAGTTCTTGAAGCTCTTCAGTCCGATCGCCCCGGCCTTGACGGCGCGGGTGAGCATGTCGGGCGCTTTCTTGAAGAAGTCAGGGTCTTTCCTGATCAGGGACCAGTCGAAGGAGTACATTACGCCGATGCGATTCTTGTGAGGCTTGGCGGCGGAGATGAACTTGTGAAAACTCTTGTCGCCGGTGACGCCGATATTGATCCCGTAATGGATGTAGTTGTCGTCCATCACTTTCAGACACCGGTCGATCGATTTCGAATCGATATGGATATGGGCGTCGATGACTTTCCCGGTCGCGGGCTTGTCGGAAAGACGTTTCGTTTTTTCTGCTTCGAGCGTTCCTGTCTGGCAAAGCGTGCCCAGAGTCAACCCGGCGGCTCCGATGCCCGCCGTTTTCAAGAATGATCTTCGTGACGATTTTTCCATGGTTTAATTCTTTCGACAAAAGGGAACGAAGCTTGGCCAGGCCGGTAAGCATTCTTCGTTGGCTGGACAGGTATTATCTGCTATCTTTCATTATACTCTCTTGTGGGGGATAAAGAAAGAGACACAAAACGGTTCCCGGACCTTTTGGAGGGGAATGGGGGGAGTGCGGCGACTTGCAGGGTGGCTTGTTGTATAAAGTGGCATGGCTAAACCGAAGCGGATCGATCATCGCAAACCGCGAATCCTTGATGGCAAGCTCCTGCTTGAGCAACTCGACTTCACCCCGCAGCCGATCATTCTCCGCCCGGAGGTCGAAACGGGGGAGGTCGAAACGGGGACGCAGCAATCAAATCCGCATTCTGGTTATGTCGCCTCGCCTGAACCGATATAGTATCCATCAAAAAGCCCTCCATGGTCGACGTAGGCGCCCACACCATGAAGGGCTTAACCGATTTCGGCCACGGAGGATTATTTTTCCATCGACGAGCCTTTTACCAAAATCCTCGCCTTGCCACTAGATCCGTTCTGCACTAATATCATCTAAAGTGCCATTCATTCCGGAAGTCTTTATGCGCGTGCTATTTCCGGTGCCTCAGGCAGATCAACCCCACCAGCCCACAAAGCAACAAGGCAATGCTACCGGGCTCGGGAACACTTGCCACACGGAACCCCATGAGGTAGTCGCCTTCGTACGTCGGGTTATGGGAGTAGCGAAAGGAGGCGAGCAAGTAGTCGGAACTGTCGCTCCAATCGCCGCCACGTACACCACGCGACAAATCAACGTAGATTTCGGTTTCATTCCATTCCCAAAGATTGCCACCCTGGTCAAACGTACTGTACGGGCTTTCGGAATTCTCGAACTCACCCACCTCGGTCGCGTAGTACGGGCTGCCGATTGTGTAACCACTCTGATTGAAATTCGCGTTATTGCCCGGATCGGGGGCGATCAGATCGTTGCTCGGTTCGCTGTCGCTAGAGGTCGGATAATCGAAATAGTTGCCCGTCACTCCGTCGTTCTTATGATACGCCGCCTTGTACCACTCGTCCTCGCTCGGGAGCCACCACAGGGCTCCTTCGTTGCGTGTTACCGCCATCAAGGCCGAGTCGCTTGTCGCGCCATTAAGCGTATAGGCCCCGTCCTCGGTGGTCGAGGCGTTTTGGGGCCCCGTCGGCTGGCCATTGTGCAGCCAGTTGCAAAACCGTACCGCATCGCCCCACGAAATATAATTCACCGGGCGGTTCGCATAGTCCGCCGACACGCTATAAAAGTAGCTACCAAAAGCGCCAGCCTGCAGGATCCCGCAACCGTATGTACCTAACATGCCCGTGTTATACAGCCCATACGTGTCGATCCCCGATACGGCGTTGAGGAACTCAGTGTACTGCCCGGCAGTGATCTCGAACTTGCCGATCTGGTAGACATAGTCCACCGCACCGTAGCCGGTCGTGTCGGCCGCGTTGCCCGAATTCCCAACCGTCACCATGTCGATCGAGATCTTCTCGGCCTGTACCGCCCCGGCCATCAACGCAACGATCATCAACAATAAAACAACTCGTTTCATGCGTACTTCTCCTGTGTTAGAAACAGAAATAAAGAACATAATAGTTTACGAAATTCGCAACGTTACGCTCGTCCGTTTTCATCATGGAGTACCCACTCAGCCATGGCAGGAAAAAGAAAACCTCAGAGCCATACCTGCAAACAGTCAAAAGCAACTGCAACATCCCATTTTAACAACCCTCTCAATGGTGTCAATAGAACAAGAGGATAATATCACCAATTTTGTGAACTTTTAACAGCCCGAAGATGGGCGTTGCGATTCCGCGCGAATTATTGAACGAGAGTTGAAACGGGGACGCAGCTGCTTTGTAGAAAAGCTTTTTATGCCGGAGGATCATTATATTGTGGGTGAGGGTCATGAGGAAGAGGTCGCGGCGGCGGGAGTGGTAGGAGCGGCCGGTGGTGGTGGAGCCGAGGCGGCGCTTGATCATGCTGACGACGGTTTCGAC
>JASFHG010000542.1:0-3420 GCA_050123355.1 Planctomycetia bacterium | reverse complement strand
AACTCGTCGGTACGGAAACCAGCCGTGTCGAAGCGGTGATGGTCAAGGGAGACCCTCAAGACGATTTGGGCGAGTTGGCAATGCAGGTGTGCGACAAAATTGCACAGCGAGTGAGCGACCAAGGAGCCAAGCTTACCGGCGAAGATCTGATCACCACCGATCCACTTCCCGGTCTTGTCGCGACGGCCAAAAAACTCGCCGCGAAGCCGACGGTCGCGATTGTGGTGACCGAGGAACACATTTCCGGTCCCAGGCCCGTCGTTATTTTGGACCCGGCTGTCGAAACCGAGTTGAAGAAGATCTTGATCCAGGCCGGTTTCACAATCAAAGATGTCAAGCAGAACGAGTTGGCCAATTGGGCTCCGACCGATGCTTGGCCGCAAACGTTGGATGGGGTCGACATGGTGCTCACGGGCGAGGCGCTAAGCGAGTTTGCTTCGCGAATCGGTAGCCTGGTCAATTGTTCCGCTCGGGCCGAGATCAATCTGATCGATCGCAAGCAAGGCAAGGTCGTTCTGGCCGATCGAGTTACTGCCCGGGCAACCGACCTGTCGGAAAATGTCGCCGGTAAAAAAGCTTTGCAAGCGGCAGGCCGAAAGCTGGGCATCAACGTCCTCAAGCATGTGACCAAAACTACCCAAAGCGTCAAACAGTAATCCTACTTCGGAGAAGCAGCGTGAAGAAAACACTTTCTCATGTCGGGAATCGGACAGCTTTTTTTGCATGGCTTTTCTTTTTGACGACATCTCCGATTTATGCTAAAGAAGCGAACCAAGCGGCTTCGACCAAGATTGCGTTGGTGACCAACGTGCAGAGCGAGGATGCCCAGAACTTGCTCGCGCTGGCCGAAGTGGAAATTTCGACGCGTGAAAGCTTGGCTTTGCTCGAACGCAAAAAGATCAACGCAATCTTGGAAGAACACAAGTTGACACTGAGCGGGATGGCTGATGCAAAAACGGCCCTGCAGGTAGGCAAGGTGCTCAGCGTCGATTTGTTGGTGATTCTTGAAGGAAATCCCAAGGCCAAAAAGCAAAAGACCATGGGCTTGGTCGTTTTTGATGTAAGGACAGGCGTGCGGATTCTCGACGAGGCATTGCCGTCAAAGATGGAGAAAATCTCCGAAAAGATCAGCGAACTGGTGGATGCGGCCGTCAAAAAATATCGTTCGCCGTTGAAAACAAAGAAAACGGTCAGCGTGATCGGTGCGCACAATGCAGATCTCCCGTCGGAAAAAAATGCGATGGCACAGGCGATCGCCCGGTTGTTGGAACGGTCGCTGGTCAACTCGCCCGACGTGCTAGTGTTGGAACGCTCCAGCTTGGAGCACGTTCGACGCGAAAGGGCGATCAGCGCCGACGCTCCCGAAAACGCTCTTTTAGCATCGCTTAAGACGATCCATGTCGAGTTGGCACATGCCGGGAAGGACAAAATACGCGTAGCGGCGGTTCTCATCGCGCCGGACCACTCGACTGAAGAAATTGCCGTGACTGCCAAGCAAGATGCAGTACCCAAGATGGTTCAGCAGCTTCTCGACGGCATCCTCAAGAAACTCAAGGCGAGCAAGTCCGGTCGAAAACCAAATCGCCGCGCGGATGCGGATCGCTTGTCGGCCGAAGCTTCTTATGAATTCGCACTTCGTCATTACGATCGTACCCTTGCTTTGCTGGAGGCCTCGCTGGTTATGAAGCCGGATCTTCGCCGGTTACGAAGATATGCTGCGTGTAGATATCTCGACGCGGCGGCCAAGGTTTATGATCCGGAGTATGACTGCGTGAAAAGGAAGTCGGGAAGTTGTCACGCGTATCGAGTTCTCCCGCAAACCGTCGAAAGTCGGAAAAAGTCTTTGGCCTTGGCGATTCGGTCGGTCGACTTGTTTATCGCCCATTACGAGCATGAAAAAGCGGTCGGAAGGCTCAAAAGGCTTACTTGGGGAGTCGTTTTCACGGATCCGACCGAGTTCGGTTTCAGTCTTCCAAAATTTATTCTTGCCCTGCGCAAGAATCCGGACGGTCGCGACGAGGAAACCGAGCAAATGTCCATACTGTTGGCAAAGCGATACGAGCATTTGGTGGTGGATATTTTCCTGCCTCACTTCGATGATTGTTTTAAAGAAAAGCAGTTTGGTTCGAAACTTCTCATTCCATACGTCAACGTGATTGCCAACTGCTGGAAGTACATGCCTTCGCGGGATTCCACCCGCTGGACCGACATCATGATCCACAACGCCGAGCAGGTGATAGAGTGTACGGATCGGTATGGACCTGTTTGTACCGATCGGGCGGATCTGGTCGTCACGTATATCTATCCTCTTGCCGCAATGTTCACGCATTCTTCGTATCCTTTGGGCAAGGTGACACCGAACGATGCCAAGCGATTCCACAAACTGTTTGACAAGATGGAAAAACATCGCCTGAAAGGGATGCAGACGATGGGTCGTTTTGGGCACCTTTGGGTAGACCAGCAGTTGGGTAAGCTGACCGAGGAAAAAATTATCCAACGAAGCAAAGAGATCATCGCTTTTGCGAAAAAGGGGGTCGAAAATCCGGGCATCAAGCAAGCGAGACAGGAGCGTATGGCATGTTACAGCGCCATATGCGTGGTGATCAACTCTTCTCGTATGACCAATGAAAATCGTGGTGTACTCATAGAGGATATGCTTGATTTCATGGTTCAGCGCAGAGAGGCGATGCGCAGTATCTATCAGTTGCTTCTTTATCCGAGAGGGCACAATCATCTCAATTACTATCACACAGTTTATTTTACTTACCAAGATACGTGGCCCCAGTATAACTGGCGAATGTCCGGTTATCCTCCAAACCTGACTCGCTATCGGGACCCTGACAAAACCGTTCGTCAAATTAAGAAACTACAGAAGCTTGCCGCCGAGGGTAAACTTAATCATCTGGACGGTCACAAGCCTCGCATGAGAGATTTGTTCAAGATCGTATTGGAACATTATGCCGCTTTTGGCGTCGAAACGGCGGACAAACCGGAATATGCGTCTGAGCCATGGACAAATGCCCGACAGTTGATTCACGTTTCGGACTACCCTGGTCTGACGGCACTCTCAGAGGTGGTGGTACGAGGAAAAACGGCCTATGTCGCCGGCCTTTTCACCGGCACGACGCATCGGGTGGCCCTCTTCCGAATTCCCCTTTATGGAAAAGGGAGTGAAATAGTCAACGAAATAAAAATGCCGATACCGCAAGAAACTTTATCCGAAGAGGTCGGTACTTACAGTCAAAAAGTAGCCAATCGAATTGCCTACCCGCTCAGGTTGATGTCTCCGGAAGGGGATACGCTTTATTACGCGATTCCGCATTACGGTGGAATCGTCACTTTTCCTCTCAATGGTGCTACACCGCGGCGCATCATCAAATCAAACACGCCCGGGATGCCGACCGACAACATCGATTACGG
>JASFHG010000541.1:0-3426 GCA_050123355.1 Planctomycetia bacterium | reverse complement strand
TGATAATAGAGCGGTCAAAATCGCGGGGATGAACCCGCGCGGCTAACGAACGGTTATTGATAATAGTACGGGCCTTGGACATGTATATGGTTAACGGTCTGATCTTATCCATCATGCGGCCGCTTGCAAAGGATCTTCCGGCACGGTTATTGATCATCAGCAAATAAATGTTGAGTTGTTGTTTTCTTAGCCGTAACATACGTTTATACTTATCTTTGTGGAAACTTACCACTTTTTTCTTTTTTCGCAATAAATCCCGGTACGTAGCGGGTCTATTTCTATAGACACGGGTACGGAAGGCTGATGGAAGCACTACGAGGAAAACTTGCCGCAGGTCAGGGCGAGGCGTTCGCCGAGCTGTACGATGCGCTGGCCGAGCGGCTTTATCGGTTCCTGGTGGTGCGGCTCGGGTCGCGGACCGATGCGGATGATGTGCTGCAGGAGGTTTTTGTACGGCTGGCCCGCTCGCGGGAGCAGTTTACTCGTGTCGAGAATCTGACGGCCTATGTGTTTACGGTTGCCCGAAATGAGGCGGTCCGGTTCGGTAAGCGAAGGTCGCGACGCCGATCGGTCGAGGTGACGCTCAATGCCGAGACGCTTGGGATCGGCGGGGCAGGGGAGGCCGAGCGGCAAGAGCAGGCCGATCTGATAGCGTCGGGTCTCGCTCGATTGAACGCGGCTCAGCGCGAGATCGTCGAGCTCAAGGCGTTTGCCGGTCTGACTTTCGCCGAGATCGCGACCGTTACCAAGACGCCTCAAGGAACGGTCGCCACTCGGTACCGGAAGGGGATCGAAGTGCTACGTACATTTTTCGAGAGACAAGAATCATGAAACCGGATGTGGAAAAATTGTTTGTCGAAGCCCGGCCGATGGGGCCTTCGCCCGAGTTGCGTACGAAGGTGCTCGACGCGGTGGAGGCCGAGCTGTCGGCGGACACGTCATCGACGAAGCGGCGCGATTCGCTTTCCCGAGTCGCTCGTTGGGAGCGTCGTCTCGGCTGGGTGTCAGTCCTTGGGCTGCTGTTGGCGATCGGGCTGAATTTTTTGGTTTATAGCGGTGGTCCGACATCTCGGCGTTCCTTGCCGCCGGTTTCTTCGAGCGAGGTTTGTCAGCAGTATCAGCAATACCAGCAGATCCTCTTGCAGGCTGCTATTTTCGAGAAGGGAAATGGTCATGTCTATATTCAAAAGAATTCTCCGAGCCCTGAAACGAGTGGGGATCGTCCTCGTGATTCTCGTGGCGATACTTCTTATTATCAACGCCGTGGCCGTTTGGATCACCGATTCACAGGTTGAGAGTCGGTTGGACACGATCCGAGCGGCGGGCGATCCCGTTTCGATCTTGGATTGGAAGATGGAAGAGGTCCCGCCCGCGCAGAACGCGCTCACGTATCTGGATCGTGCAGAAAAGGATGCCAAGTCGCTTACCGAGGGATTTGCTCCTTTGTGGGATAAGATGTTCCAAAAGTCCGAAAACGGTGATTATGAAGAGGCGGTATATCCGACCGAGGAAGTGCAAAAAACGATCGCCTCGGGCTTCGCGGCTCATCCTGAAGTTATGATCCTGCTCGAAAAGGCAGCCAACTGTCCCGGCTATTCGGAAGATTTTCTGAAAGGTTGCCGCGATAAAGAGACTATAGCGACTGGGGAGGTATTGGACGCCTTAATGGAAAGCATGCAGCAAAGACGAATGTTTGGCAGAATTTTATATCTATGGCGTTTTTCCATGCTCTTTCCGGAGAAGCGATATGATGAATGTGTCGAGGATGAGATTTTGCTGTTGAAACTCTGCCGACATGCGGAAAAGGATCCCGTTCTTATCGGTTTTTTGGTGAATTGTGCGATACGCGGTCAGGCTTTGGTGATGATCAATAATGCTTTACAAGCAGGCCCGGTTTCCGAGGAACTGCATCGGGCGGTGGAAGACGAGGTGGCGAAAATCAATATGCGGCGTGATTTTTTGCATACTTTGAAAACCGAACGGGCTTTCGCAATGGATAGTTTTCGAGAAATGCAAAGCTGGTTATGGCTTTCGCGGGTAATGTTGAATAGAGAGATCATCAGTATCCTTGATGCGTTCGATTGGTATGTCGGTCGAACCAACGAGAAATTGTCGGAGAGCGATTCGAGTACTTTCAAGGAGATTTCATCGACGCCGCCCTCTTCGGGAAGAATATTCGAAGAAGCAAGTGTCAGAGGCTTACAAGCGGCCGAGAAAGCGGTCCGTCGCATCGAGGTCCAGACACGGGTGCTTCGCGTGGTGAACGCCTTGGTGCGACGCGAGAAGCCTGACGAGATGCCTTTGGCCGATCTTTCCGATCTGGGGTTGCCGAAAGAGGTGACGACTGACCCTTACAGCGGGAAGCCGCTGATCGTGAAAAAGGTCGACGATGGTTGGCTCGTTTACTCGGTGGGCGAGAACCAAAAAAATGACGGCGGCCAGATCAATGACCAACTACCGGACATCGGCATGGAGCCGATCCAATGGGCGAAGCCGCAAGCGGATGAGAGTGAATAGGGGATCCCATTTAGCCGTCGAGCTTGCTTGTCGCTTTGTATGTCCAATACCTTTTAAATTCTAATCCCGGTTCGTTAGCCGCGTGGGTTCATCCCCGCGATTAACGGTTAATACATGGTCAAGGATACGTTTCCGTGGAAACAAGCCAATTGTAAAAACTTCACCGGCACTGATAATGGAATGGTCAAATCGCGGGGATGAACCGGCGGATAAATCCGCACGCGGCTAACGAACCGGTTATGGATGATGGTACATGACTTGGACATTCATGCGGTAAATACTAAAATCGACGAGCAAGCTCGACGGCTAAAACTTTACTTCACAGAAGCTTTCTTGCGAGGTAGGTATTTCAACCGCAGGTTGTGCTCGATCATGCCGCGGAGTTCTTTGCGGTTTTGGGCGGGGAGGCGTTTTTCGAGCTCCTTGGCCAGCTCGGCGGCGTCATCTTGAGTTTTGCCTTTGGCGAGTTCTTTCGCGTTTTTGTCGAAGGCGGTGAGGTAGGCCATCATTTCTTCGAGCTCTTTTTTGCCGGAGAGCGGGCCGTGGCCGGGGACGATCTTGTCGGGCTTGAACGAGCCGATCGTCTTCAGGTTCAGAGACCAGTTTTCGATATTGCCTTCTCCGAGGAAGGGGTGGCAGCCGACGAAGAGAATGTCGCCGGTGAAGATGATTTTGTCTTGCGGCACTCGGACCACGAGGTTGTCGGGCGAGTGGGAAGGGGGGAAGGCGTAGAGCTCGACCGTGACGCCGCCCAGGTCGAGCGTCATCGTGCCGGTGAAGGAGACGGTCGCCGGAGCGATCGTGGTCCCTTCATAAAATTTCTGCTTGTCGTTCTTCTTATATTGAGCCAGACTGGGTGGACCGCTTTCTGCAAGGAGCTTCGAGCCGGGTGAAGCGCCGATGACGCGG
>JASFHG010000540.1:0-3435 GCA_050123355.1 Planctomycetia bacterium | reverse complement strand
TCCTTGGCCTCGATACGGGCGACCTGACTCCGGGCGTCTTTGAACCCTCGGTCCGATTCACTGGCCGGGAGCGTGACGCAGACAAACTTCACGATGGCCCAGCCGCCGATGATGACGGCCGTCAAGAGGCTCAGGAGGAACGTGTAGCTTTGCAGGCGAGCGGAATCGGTCGGTAATTTCAATTTCATGAGGATCCCTCGGAACGGCTTTGGATGGGGCTGGTTGATAAAAAAATATAAGACATAAGTAGAGGAGGCCTTGTCAAAGCGGAGCAAAACGGCCTTTTTCGGCCCATGTTAAACCTTGCCGGTTATGCCGGTTATACCTCTCCTAGGGGTGGTCACTAATGTAACGCTTCTCAGGGTTCCGATGATAATAGCGACCCAGGGACGGTGCGTCCGTCCGAGCCGAGCGTGTAGGTGACTGACCCAGATGGTTGCCGACGCTCGATGTGTTAAGCGATGACTCCACGAGGAGGGGGGAGCCTTATGCTATTTCCATGCCGTGCTGCGCTGTTTGGCGTGGCTTTGGTGATGCTGACGTTCTGCGGCTGTTCTCAGAAATGGCGTTTTACAGCGCCCAATCCGAACGGGCGTCTGGCTGCGCGGCAGGTGGATACCCCCGTGACGGAGAACCTCGAGCCGACCGGCGTCGCCGTAAAGCAGGATGCTTCTTCTTTAAATCCGGGAGCTTCGCGACCGGGTGCTTCTTTGAAGCCTCAGCCACCAACACAGATGGTGGCCGGCGCGCGACAGGTTCCGCAGTCGGCGTTTCCGTCGCAGGTTGGTGGTCCGATGGGGCCGCCGCCCCAGTGGCAACAGGCACCGCCCGGTCCGTATGTCGGTGCGAACTATGGCGCGATGCCCAATGTGGGAACGAACCCGAATGCGCCGTTTGGCGTGGCTCCTGCTCCGACGTACCCCCAACCGCCTCAGCAATTCCAGCCGCCGCCGCAGCAGCCTCAGATGCCGGTAGCCGATCCGCAAGGGCCGGGCACGTTGGCGCCGGTCGCTTCGGGATCGTCGTGGGATATGATCCGGCCGGTGCGATCGACGCTGCGGCCGGCGAGTCGTCCGCTCTTGGGGGCACGTGAGAAAGCCCCTTGTGTCGAGTCGCCTTGTGCGCCTCCTCGTGAAAAGCGTCCGTTCTTCCATCCGCGGACGTGGTGCAGCGACGTTTGCGGCGATTACCGCAATTACTATACCTGGCGTAACGCGACCGGCTATTTCTACTCGATCGCCGGGGCGAGTCTCTTGGCCAACACGTCGTTGGACGACGATTTCCGCGATTGGTACCAGCGTGACGCGCGGACGGAAGAGAGCGATAATTTCGCGGCGTTTTGGAAGACGTTTGGCGAAGGGGAGTACGTGGTCCCCTTCTTTCTGTGCACGGCGGCTGCCGGAAAAGCGCTCGAGCGGTTCCCCATCGCCGACGTGGTGGGCGAGCACGGCTATCGAACTTCCCGCGCGTATCTGGTCGGCTTCCCGCCGATGCTTTTTTCGCAACATTTGCTGGGCGGTTCGCGACCGACCGAGGTGCCGCACGAATCGATGTGGCGACCGTTCGAGGATAACAACGCCGTCAGCGGCCACGCATTCATGGGCGCGGTCCCGTTCATCACGGCGGCCCAGATGACCGACTCGCGGCTGTTGAAGTTCGGTTTCTACACCCTTTCGACGTTCCCGGCCTGGTCGCGAGTGAACGACGACGCCCATTTCGCCTCGCAAGTCTGCCTCGGCTGGTACATGGCCTACATGGCATGCAGCAGCGTGAACAAGACCTCCGACCCGAACCGCAACTTCGAAGTCATGCCCATGGTCCACCCCGGCGGCACCGGCATCATGGCGATCTGGAAGCGTTAAGGTACGTTCCATCCGTCCAAAGCCGGTTCTCTGCGCAGCAGAGGGCCGGATCCGGAACCTGGGTTCTCTCTTCAGATCCGACTCTCTGCTGCGCAGAGAATCGGCTTGTTCAGTTGGTGCTTTTGTGCCGGTGTGGTATAATCCCGGGAACGGAAGCTCCCTACTGAAAACTGAACACCGAACACTGAAAACGTTCCATGGCTCATTATACGATCGAAGGTGGTTACTCTTTGCGCGGGAGCGTGGTGGCTTCGGGGGCGAAGAATGCGACGTTGCCGATGATGGCGGCGGCGATTCTGGCCGAGGAGCCGATCGTGCTCGATCGGACGCCGCGGCTGGCCGACGTGGCGACGATGGCCGAGTTGCTTCGGCAGTTGGGGGTGGAGGTAGAGGAAAAGGAGACGCTTACGCTAAAGACCGTTGACGAGCGGCCGGTGCGGGCGGATTATGAGTTGCTGCAGAAAATGAGGGCCGGGTTCTGCGTACTGGGGCCGTTGTTGGTGCGGCGCGGGCGGGCCGAGGTTGCGATGCCGGGCGGGTGCTCGATCGGCGATCGGCCGGTCGACCTGCATCTGGCCGGGCTCGAAAAGCTGGGGGCGAAAATTTCGATCGAGCATGGCTATGTGGTCGCAAGTGCCAAGCGGCTCATCGGGGCGACACTCGACATGACCGGCCCGCATGGGCCGAGCGTGACCGGCACGATCCATCTCCTGTCGACGGCGACACTGGCTGAAGGTCAGACGACGATCACCCGTGCGGCCGTCGAGCCGGAGGTGACCGAGGTCGCGCAGATGCTCGTCCGGATGGGGGCGAAGATTACGGGCATCGGCGGCCCGACGCTTTGTGTCGAGGGGGTCGAGTGTCTGCACGGCGTCCGACAGCGAGTGATTTTCGACCGGATCGAAGCGGCCACGCTCCTCTTTGCCGCCGCGATCGCCGGGGGAAGCGTCACGGTCTGCGATGTGGTGCCCGCGATGTTGGCCGAGCCGCTGGCGATGCTCCGGCAGTCTGGCTGTACGGTGGTCGTGGAGGAGGATCGGGTGAGTGTCTCGCGTGAGGAGGGCCCGCTTCGGCCGCTCGATCTGCGGGCGGAGCCTTATCCGGGGATGCCGACGGATCTTCAGGCTCAGTGGATGGCCTTGATGACGCAGGCGGCCGGGTCGAGCACGATCGACGACCGTATTTTTCCCGGCCGGTTCATGCATGTCGCCGAGCTGCGACGGCTCGGGGCGAAGGTCGAGCACATCGACGGGCCCGCGACGGTCCACGGCCCGGTGCGGTTGGAAGGGGCCGACGTCCGAGCGACCGATCTGCGTGCCGGGGCGGCGCTGGTCCTTGCCGGTCTGGCGGCCGAAGGAGTGACTCGCGTCTTTGGCCTGGAGCATCTCGATCGCGGCTACGATCGGCTCGACGAGAAGCTGGCCTCGCTCGGTGCCAAGATCCGCCGGGAGTGAGTCGCGCATCTTTGTCGTATTGACCAGTTTGTCCTGATGTCTAGAATTCAGTAAGCCTTATTTGTCGAAAAGTGCCGTTTACCTTGATCCATAAAGGAGGAGAAGCATGAAAACGATCA
>JASFHG010000539.1:0-3437 GCA_050123355.1 Planctomycetia bacterium | reverse complement strand
CGTCGTTGATCCGTTGGACCCATTCGTGCGGCACGCTCGACGAGCCGTGCATGACCATCGGGAAGTTGGCCGGCAGTGCCTTTTGGAGATTTTCCAGCACGTCGAAGTGGAGCCCTTGGGAGCCGGAGAACTTGTACGCGCCGTGCGAGGTGCCGATCGCGACGGCCAGCGAGTCGCAGCCCGACTTCTCGACGAACTCGACCGCTTCGTCCGTATCCGTCAGGCAGACCGTGCCGACGACGTCCTCTTCGACACCACCGAGCTGACCCAGTTCGGCCTCGACGACGATACCCTTCTCATGGGCACGGTCGACGACTCGCTTGGTGATCTCGATGTTTTCCTGCAGCGGGTGATGCGACGCGTCGATCATGACCGAGCTGTAGAAACCGCTTTCGATACAGTCGTAGCACGCCTCTTCGGTGCCGTGGTCGAGGTGCACCGCGAAGATCGCTTCGGGGAAAACCTTCTCGGCCGTGCGGATCATCCCTTCGAGGAATCGCTTGTCGGTGTAGCCGCGTGCACCGCGCGAGATCTGGATGATGAACGGGGCGCTCTTGCCCTTATCTTCCGGTTCTTCGTTGGTGGCCGATTTGCCCAAGTTGCCGCGAAACAGACCGACGACCTGCTCCAAGTTATTGATGTTGTACGCGCCGATCGCGTAGTTGCCATAAGCGTGTTTAAAAAGTTGTTCCGTTGTGACGATCATTTTTGTAGTCTCCTTTTTTCTCTAATATCGAAGCCGGGTGTGCCATATGAGCGGACACGCGGGGGCTATTTTTCCCTCTGCCCAACCTTACCGCACAAGACGGCATATTGAGTTGATAACAGTGAACTATTTTCGATAGTTGACAGAACTGTGGATTGTATCAGATATTAGGGTAGGTCTGCTAGGGGGGTAGTCTGTCGATGGCACGCTTCAGCGACAACGGCCAAATTTACCTATCTTGTTTTTTGCCAACAGGTTAAAGTCAGTTTAGCCGCATTAAGCCGAAATTGGGACGGTAAGTCCCTATTTCGGGTAAAACACGGAATAGGGCACGCTTCGCGGCCCAATTCCGGCTTGACGGTGTAACTTTAAAGAGCCTGAGACGCAATAAACTAATCATTATTTTCCGCGCGACGCCAGAGGATCAATGCGAGCCAGAACAGAAAGACTCGAATCGCTACGGGGAACTCGTTGGAGAACGAGATTTCCGACCGGCGGGTGAAGGGGTGTTTGGGGCGGACCTCTCCCCAGTATCGTCCTTCTTGGTCTCGCAAGACGAACTTACGGGTGAACGCGTTTTCCGCCTTGAGCGTGTAGAAAGTGTTACCGATCTGCACCTCGAAGCTTCGCAGGAACATGCTCGTTTTCTGTGCCGACACGAGGACCGAATCGTTCTCGCGGAGCGAAAACAGACCGTCCCACATGCTGTCGCGCTGGAGTTGGAACGTATACTCGCCGATCGAGAACTCGCCCTGCTCACGAAACCAATGTTGCGAGATGTCGGTCAGCAAGTTCCCCTCCTCATCAAGAATATGAAAACACCACGAAAACCAATGACGGGGTTTGGCGATCAGCATAACGGTTCCTCCAATTGATGTATCTTACACTAGCAAAAATAGGGATCTTCGTCAATGTTACCGAAAACCACGAAAAGGCACGAAAATAAACATGGATGAACAGGATAAACGGGATTTTCAAACTCAGTAGCTCAAAATCTTTGGCTTTCACCCGCTACCGCTAACGAGTGGTCCCATTTTTTCATAAATCCTGTCCATCCTGTTCATCCATGTAAAAATGCTTTTGTGCTTTCTTATGTTAAACCAACCACCGGAATCGCAAGCCGACCGGCGACGGCAGCGGTCTTGAAAACCGTCGAGCGTAACTGCCTTGTGGGTTCGACTCCCACCGATTCCGCTTCTTTCTGAATTTTCTTATCATCTGCTCCTGCAACAGGTTATGGATCCCCGGTTTGTCGAAAAGCGGTGTCTTGACACGGTTTCCAGAATTGGTACAATTATTGAACCACTGCGATAATGGGGGGTTGAATACGTGAAAAAAGAGTCGTTGGTCAACAAGCTGGTACGGGAAATCCTTGCGAGGGTCTTTGCGGCCGAGTATCCGGTCGAGTCGCGGTTGCCGTCCGAACGTTTGCTTAGCGAGGAGTTCAAGACGAGCCGCGGGACGGTGCGGCAAGCGCTGGGCATTCTGGCCGAGTTGGGTGTGATCGAGATCCGGCATGGCAGCGGGGCGTATGTCCAGGAATTTTTAGAGCTTGGCATCCCGACGATCTATCTGCCGCCGGAAATCACGACCGTCAGCCTCGAAGAGATCCTGGACGCCAGAAAAGCGATCGAAACGGTCGCCGGAGAGCTTGCCTGCGGCAACGCGTCGGCGTCGGATTTGAAGAAACTCGACCGCCTGACCGCCACGATGGAGCAGGAGATCGACGATCTGCCGATGTTTCTCAAGCACGACATGGCGTTTCACGAGACGATCGTCCGTGCCGGCGGCAACCGGCCTTTGATCAAGGCGTTCGAGTCGATCCGCGAGTACCTTCGCTATTTCCAAGTCTTTACGAGCCGTCACTCGGGCGACGAGCGTCGCGCGATCGGCCACCACCGCAAGATCGTCGACGCCCTGCGCAGCCGCGATCCCAAGGCGACCTCCCGAGCGATCCGACGTCACCTCGACTCGGTCGGAACGAAGTCGCGTCAACAAAAATTGAAAAAAGAGAAAGACCAAATCGAACACGGTTGGCTTAAAATAAAGAGAGCGTAGTTATGGGTAAACCAAATGTGTGTATTGTCGGCGGGGGGATGATAACCCAGGTGCAGATCCTGCCCGCGTTCTATCAGCTACAGCGGCTCGGCCTGGTCGGCGAGATCCACGTTTGCAGCCTCGACAGCGGGACGCTGCAACGCCTGGCCGACGATTCGGGCCTGCGCCGCGCGTTCCCCGATCGTTCGTTCGTCGCTCATCCGTCGTTGGATACCGATCCGGCGGAAAAGCACCCCGATCTGTTCCGCGAAGTGATCGCCTCGATGGGGAAGGGGAACATCGTCGTCGTGGCGATGCCCGACCAGTTGCACTACATGGTGCTCGAAGAGGCCTTGCGGCACGAGCAGCACGTTTGTTGTGTCAAGCCGTTGGTTTTGAAATACGATCAGGCGGTCGAGCTGGAGCGGCTGGCTTACGAAAAGGGGCTGGTCGTCGGCATCGAGTACCACAAGCGGCTCGACGATCGGGCCTTGATGGCACGTCGGCAGTATCGCGAGGGGCTTTTCGGCGAGTTCCGCATGGGCCACGCCGAAATGAACGAGCCCTATTCCTACCGCCACTCGAACTTCATGAACTGGTGCACCTGCGAGAACTCCGACATGTTTTCGTACGTCGGCTGCCATTATGTCGACCAGGTCCACTTCATCACCGGCCTGTTGCCTCGCAGCCTGTC
>JASFHG010000538.1:0-3453 GCA_050123355.1 Planctomycetia bacterium | reverse complement strand
CAAGAAAAGTAACTATTTGGTTACATTTTAGTAACTATTCATTGACTTTTGGGGGGTGGCGTGATAATCTGAAACGTATGAGCATCGAAACCAAGCCTGCCAAACGAAACCGTAAACAACAACTGCTTGAAGCGGCCATTGCCGCCTTTTCCCAACTCGGCCCCAAGGCGACGGTCGACGAGATCTGCGCCAACGCGGAAATCAACAAGCGGATGGTCTATCACTATTTCGAATCCAAGGCAGGTCTTTACAAAGCGGCCCTGACCAGTGTCTACAACAAGCTTCAGGCATTGGAAATCGAATTGGCGACCATGATGCTCTCTCCCAAAGAGATGCTCCGGCAGCTTATCGGGCAATACTACGACTTCTTGCACGAGAACCCCGAGTTTGTTCGAATGTTGTCGTTCGAGAACCTCGACAATGCGAAAACCGTCAGGGAACTCCACCTGGAGGGCAACAAAACCCCGATCGTGGAAGCTCTTGAATTGACACTCGAAAAAGGATGCAACGAAGGGCACTTTCGCAAGTGTGTCGACACGAAAGAACTGCTCGTGAGTATTTTCGGGCTCTGTTTTTTCTACTTTTCCAACCATCAAACCCTTCAAAAACTCCTTAACCTTGAACCCATCAACCGATCGGCGCTCCAGCGGCGTAAGAAACATGTCGTCGATCTGATCCTGGAAGGAATTTCCGTATAGTTCGCGGACCGACATACAAAATGCAAGACCCATCCCATATCCAAAATCTGCCTGAGTCGATCCAAGATGTCGAACAACTCGACAAGATGCTTTCGCAGCCCTGGCCCAAAACGATCGAGTATCTGAGGGATCTCGATGGCGATATCATGGTGATCGGGGCAACCGGCAAGATCGGGCCGAGCATCACACGATGCATCAAACGTGCCATCGACGCCTCGGGCAGCCCGAAACGAGTCTTCGCCGTGGCTCGTCGGCCGATGCCCGAGCTGGCTGCCGAGGGTATCGAGACGATCCAATGCGACATTCTCGACCTGGCCGCGGTCCAGCAGCTTCCGCAAGTCAAAAACCTTTTTTACTTAGTAGGACGAAAGTTCGGCTCTGCGGGCCAAGAAGAATTGACCTGGGCCATGAATGTTCTCGCACCGTCGCACGTGGCACGGACCTTCACGGACTCGCGAATCGTCGACTTTTCGACCGGTTGTGTCTACCCGATCGAGCACATTTCGAGCGGCGGCTCGACGGAAATGACCCCGCCGGCCCCGGTCGGCGAGTATGCGATGAGTTGCCTTGGGCGGGAACGCGCGTTCGACTACCATGCCTCAACGACGGACCAGCAGGTCGTTCATCTGCGTTTGAACTACGCCGTCGAGATGCGATACGGCGTGTTGGTCGACGTGGCAACCAACGTTTTTCACGGAAAACCGATCGACCTGACCACCGGCTATGCCAACGTAATCTGGCAAGGTGACGCAAACAATCAAGCGATCCTCGCACTTTCCCTCGCGTCGAACCCGGCGGAAAAACTCAACGTGACCGGGCCCGAGATGATCTCGATTCGCGAAGTCGCCACCGAGTTCGGCAAAATCTTCGGACGCGAACCGATCTTCACCGGCGAGGAGAACGGCCACGGATACTTGAGCAACTCAACACTGGCAAACCAGAGCTTCGGCTGCCCGCGAGTTCCGCTCGGTCGAATCATCGAGTGGACGGCCGACTGGATCGCTCGCGGCAATGACACCCACAACAAGCCGACCCATTTCGAAGTCCAGGACGGGACGTATTAACGTCCTTGTTTAGCCGTCGGACATCGTCCGACGTGTTTTATGGTGCGAAAAAACGACGAACGATGTTCGTCGGCTAAACTTATACCAAAACATTATTGACCCTTGCATATTCAATGAACCCGAACATCAAAAAAATTCTAGATCGAGGAGTCGTCATCCCCGCCTCGCCGTTGGCGTTGAATGAAAATCGGCAATTCGATCCGCGTCGACAAAAGGGCCTCTACCGCTACTATAATGCTGCATTGGCGGGCGGCATTGCGGTAGGGGTCCATACTACACAGTTCGAGATCCGTGACCCGGCCGTCGGGCTGTTCGAGCCGGTGCTGCGATTGGCGGCCGAGGAGATGGACTCGCTCGACAAAACCCGCGACGAGCCGCTCATCCGGATTGGGGGAATCTGCGGGCAGACCGACCAAGCAACCCGCGAGGCAACGTTACTCGCGGAGCTTGGCTACCATGCCGGGCTGCTCAGCCTGGCCGCTTATGCGACGGCCGATGACGAGACCCTGCTCGAACACTGCCGAGCGGTCGCGAAAATCTTGCCCATCGTCGGGTTCTACCTTCAACCGTCCGTCGGCGGTCGCGTTCTTCCTTACTCGTTTTGGCGACGGTTCGTCGAGATCGAAAACGTCACGGCGATCAAAATCGCACCGTTCAATCGCTATCAAACGCTGGACGTCGTCCGTGCGGTCGCCGAGTCGGGCCGCGACGACATCGCACTCTACACCGGCAACGACGACAACATCGTCCTCGACCTGCTTTGCCCGTACCGGTTTGAAATCAACGGCCAGATCGTCGAGCGGCGGATCGTCGGCGGGCTGCTGGGCCACTGGTCGGTCTGGACACGGCGTGCGGTCGAGCTACTCGAAGCGTGCCATGCGTGCGTCAAGAACGGCGGGATCCCCGACCGCGAACTGCTGATCCGTGCCGCCGAAGTGACCGACTGCAACGCCGCCTTCTTCGACGCGGCCAACGGCTTCGCCGGCTGCATCGCCGGCCTCCACGAAGTCCTCCGCCGCCAAGGCCTTTTAGAAACCATCCACTGCCTCAGCCCAACCGAAACCCTCAGCCCCGGCCAACGCGAAGAAATCAACCGCGTCTACCGTGCCTATCCCCATCTCAACGACGATACGTTCGTCGCCGAGCATCTCACCGAGTGGCTTGGCTGAAAAAGAGCCGGGAACCGCTCGTTACCTCGACAGTGCTACCTGTCAAATCCGTTAAGCGTTAATCGATCGTGCAATAATATCACGGTTTACTGTAAAGTTGTCTGCGTTGAAATATGAACTATGTGCACATATTAAATCATCAGTTGTATTCGGATTCGAAGGATTAACTTTACAGCCAGTTGGAAAAATATCAACATATTCCTTTGTAATCTCGAAGTGTTGTTCGAGCGATCCTCCGACACTATCACCGCTTGCATCGAGATTGATAAATCGATCAACGACAGTTGGCTTTCGACCATCGTTAACTCGTTTGAATAAGTTTCGTCGCACATGCTTAATGGATAACGCGCTACCAAGAACAAAGAAGCTGGATACTTGACAGTCCAACTGTTCGTCATCGTATCGGCGAAGCCCTTCATAGGCGACGACCGTGCCCCAACTGTGCGAGATTACATGTAAGTCATGACCTTTTTCCAGAAGTGGCAAAAGTTTCTCATGAAATCTGGTGAGAATCTTATCGCG
>JASFHG010000537.1:0-3457 GCA_050123355.1 Planctomycetia bacterium | reverse complement strand
CTTGACCGCACCGGACATCGACGCAGAAATATTCCGTCGCGATCTGGCACCACGTATTATCAAGACGGCCGAGCGAGTCACCCTGTATGCCTCGTCAAACGATGAGGCGTTGATCGCGTCGAAAAAAGTTCATGGTTTTCCTCGGGCAGGCGAGTCGGGACCAGATGTAACAGTGGTACCTGGAATCGATACGATCGACGTCTCGGAACTCGACACGAGCCTCTTGGGCCATTCCTACTACGGAAGCAACGATACGGTCCTGAATGACATGGCTCAACTCCTCCTTGAATCGAAACCACCGACACTTCGAAACCGCCTTCAACTAAAAACCCTCAACGGTCTGAAATACTGGGTCTTCCTCGTCGGAAATCTGCGAATGAGCGTCGAGGGTCGTGACGAGACAACTCGTTAAAACACGGCATCAAGCAAACCAATAGATTTTACCGGTTACTTTTCTGCCTTGACCCACGCGACTTCCAGATGCGAGGCGGGTATGGACACCTTTTCTGTGCCGGCTCCGTTGGAGAACATAATTTCCAGCTCTACTTTCTCGCCCGGCTTATGGGCACGGACCGCTTTCATGAAATCGGCCGGCGATGGGAACCAGACCCATTTTCTTCAAACCGGGTCAAATCATGTCCCTGATCGACCGTGAAAACCTACCGGAACGCCTCCACAAAAGCTAAAAAAGGTCGCCAGCAGAAAAAATACTGCATACCCTGTCAATTGATCTTGTCACAGAAATGTCTTATAATACCATTTTCAAATGAGAGCACATATAATAAGGGAGCACTGCGTTTTCGGAAAGGCTCTTGACGGTGCTTTTATCTGGCATTTCCCGCTGTACAATTCTCAACTGGAATTCCATGAAATTAACGATACAAAAAATCATTCGAAAAGAAATCTGTCACTACGCAAGTCCCGAACTTCTCATCACAAGCTTGTACAATCGAATATTCGTCGAAAAGGAGGGACAAGAACAGATAATCGATCTTCCCAAGGACAAATTTTGGAAACGCGGTTTGGCTCTCAGCCGACTGGCACGCCGTGCATTGCGATTGGACAAGTGCAACGTCGTACCGGTTGCCGATGGACTGGTAATCCTGCGTCAGGGCAAGGTCTATCACTTCTCCGAAGCTACCCAAGAACTTACCCCTACGCTCGACTTAAAGTATTGTCGCAATGTTTTGCACCAATCGATACTCTCACTGGACGGCAAGGAACTCTACTTCGGCGAATATGGCAGCAATCCCAATCGAGAAGAGATCCCTGTCTACCGAAGCCTCAATGCGGGAAAAAGTTGGGAAACCGCATTTCTTTTCCCCGCCAAAAAAATTAGACATATTCATGGATGCTATTTTGACCCTTTCGAAGAAAAAATTTGGGTATTGACCGGCGATTTTAAAGATGAATGCCACATCCTTTGCACAAACAAAAATTTCAACGATATCGAGTGGATCGGAAATGGGCAACAAGTATACAGAACTTGCAACCTCTTTTTCGAAGAAGACGCCGTTCACTGGATTATGGACTCACAATTGGAAAACAGCTATCACATAAGGCTAGACCGGAAAACCAGAAAAATCGAGATCTTACAACTCTTCCCCGGTCCGGTTTGGTATATTAAACGGTTGAGCGATGGCTACTATCTTGCTGGAACGGCAAACGAGATCGGTGAAGGCGTTCACGACAAATATACTCATTTGATGGTCTCAAAAGATCTGGAAACCTGGGAAGATGCATATTTATTCAGGCACGATGGGTTACCCAAGAGATTTTTCAAATTTGGTATTCTCAGTTTTGCCGATGGTCCCCAATCGAGCGACGCATTTTACGTTTTCATGGAAGGACTAAGGGGATTTGATGGAAAAATCGCACTTTGCAGTCTCTACGAATAAAGGCATTGTACATGACATATCCGTTTAAAACGTGGTGGGAAATTATCCTCCAAAAACACGAAACAATCCAAACTGAAACGCGCATGCCGCTTCGGAATCTGGAACCATATCTTGCTTACTACAATTTAGCACTACAACCGTTCGCAGATCCTCAAAAAAAAACCTCCCCAGAAATGGAAATCGGAGACGATCCGCCATCCTTCAAAAACCTGTCGGAAACCACTCTCCTCGCTTTGCGAACTCATCTCCAAACAGCAAGCCATTTGGACATCACAGAGATTTGGGCAGAAAAATTGATGCGGTTTTGCGAAATTCGATATCGGACCCTCAAAAAACGGGCCATGGATAAATGTAAAAATCTCGCGACGGCCCAAAACCACCTGCTCCACCTAATGGTTTTCCTTTTGGACTACGGCTGCCAGACTGACGATCTCCGTTTTTTCAATATCGTACTGAAAATGGCAGATCTTCCCTGGTTAGTAAACCCCAAAACCATCCTCACGCTATTACATCAAGAAGATGAAGCGATCGTCCTCGCTCTCTTTCAGTTCCGTATCCTGCTGATAAAAACCTATCTCCTGGATCATCTCTATCAAGGAGTAGTAAAATGAAAAATGTCGTTATTTTTTCGCCAAGCCGCTTCAGCCTTTATACCATATGTGTGGTCGAGCTACTCAAACAGCGAGACATCTGCGTCTCGGCAATTGTGGTTAAAAAACTGTTCAGCCCCAAACGCTTTTTTTCGGAATTCAGCCGCGACGGATCCCGACTCCTCAAGAAAATTTGGAAAAAACTCATCCTCCGACAAAGCGGATATACCAAAAGAAGCTATAAAACCATCATCAACTTGATGCAGGAAAACAACATCTCGGTAAAAAGGGTTGATGAATTTACCACCCGATACGACATCCCGATTATTTATTGCAATGATTTAAATGAACCAGCAGTCGCCGAAACATTGAAAAAAACAAAACCGGATCTAGTTATCTTTACTGGAGGAGGGCTCATCCGAAAGGCGGTCCTCGATCATAGCGGCGAAGGCATCCTCAACTGCCACATGGGAATTCTGCCAAAATATCGCGGCATGGACGTAGTGGAATGGCCAATCCTCGAAGATAACCCGAATCAAGTCGGCATGACAGTTCACTTTATGGATGAAGGAGTAGATACAGGTGACATCCTGCGGATCCAAGAAGTCCCGATCATCCCCCATGAAACTATTCAACAGCTCCGAGAACGCTTTGAACCAATCATGTGCCGAACTATGGTTGATACGTGCTGCGACTATCTTAATCACAAGCTGGAAAGACGATCTCAGAAATTAAAAGAAGGAAAACAATACTTCATCATGCACCCAGAACTTGTCGATGTCGCAAAACACAAAATGAAATTACTTTAAGAAAGTGAGAGACCAGCTCCGTTCTCTCAGGTCGGTAAATGATCAAACCTGTTCGTCAGATCATTAGCGATGGAAGTTCTGTTACTTTTCTGCCTTAACCCACGCGACTTCTAGATGCGCGGCCGGTACGGACACCTTTTCTGTGCCGGCTCCGTTGGGG
>JASFHG010000536.1:0-3469 GCA_050123355.1 Planctomycetia bacterium | reverse complement strand
GCACAAAAACGCTTGCTTATAGTGAAACTGCCGCTATTGGGAACGATTTTCACTACCATTTATACGATGCAACGCGGGCACGGTTCATTTTATCTTGCCAGCACTATAAAACTACCAAACCTATTTTTGGTGTATCCAGACGTACCCTACGTCATATCCAAAGTTGTAACCGGCCGTCGAGCATGTCGGGGAAGGCTCGCTGGACGTGGTGCTTGATTTGGTTCGGATGGTATCGGGTGCTGAAATGGGTTGCGATGATCAGCTCGTTTTTGAACCGGTCGCGACGCTCGACGATGTCGTCGAGGTGCATGTGGCCGAACTTGTCGATCCGTTCTTTGCGATGTTCGGGCGTGACGAAGGTCATTTCGAGGATCAGGACCTCGGCCTCGTACATTTCCGGATTGTTGTCCAAACCGGCTCCGACACTGTCGCCCAGATAGGCGATACGCGGCTTGCGAATTTCGTTGGTCACTTCGGTGCCCGACAGCCGCAGGTCGCGGATTTCCTCGCCCGAAAGGTCTTGATACTCGGCCTTGAGTTTGTGTCGCCGCTCCCAGGCAATGAACCCGAGCGAGTCGACCGAGTGGACCGTCTTGTGGACCGTGATGACATGCTCCCGCGAAATGTCGACCTCGTCCCCCGGCTCGATCGACAGCAATTCGCACGGCAGCCGGCCGCGGTCCAGCCGGACGTATTGTTTGAGGATCTGCTGCGTCGGTTCGATCGTCGAGCTCGGCAGATAGATCGTCGGCGGGTCCATCTTCATCATCCGACGACGCGAGACATATACCGGCAGCGCGACGATGTGATCGATGTGTGCATGGGAAACGAACCAGTTCGGCGTGCCCATAAACGACCACGGTTGCGCACCCAGATCGAAGCCGACCTTCATCTCCGGTACCCGCCAGTACGACTGGACCGCCGCCCGCGAGTAGCCCTCGATGGTCAACCCTTTATGTTCCACAGTTTGATACGGTAAATTTTCGGTCATGAAGCAGGATAGTGTTCAGTTTTCAGTGATGTCGATACTTTTGTTGTGTTTAATTTATCCCCAAGCCGAAATTGAGCGAAGCTCTATTTCGGATCTATAATCTTTCCATTAGTGACGACCCACGACGCCGCGTCAAGGTTCAGAGGTGGTTTTCACCGCGAAAAAGTGCCATTTAGGCCGCTTTTGGGGGAGCATGGTCGTAGTTGTCGATCTTCGACAGGTCCAACGGGGCCATCGATTCGAGGTGTGGAAGGAGCCAAATATCGCTGAAAAGTTCCTCTTGCTCGACCAGCAGGTGATCGTGCCGAACCAGCTCGAGGATGGCGAGGAAAAAACCGATCTGCGTCGACCGGTACATGTCCGGCTCGAAGAAATCTTTCAGGCACACCCGCCCCTCTTCGATCACGCGTGCGTGCACTCGGGCCATAAAGACGTGGATCGGGGTATCGTCATAGATGATGCTCGACGGTTGAATCGCGGCCGTATCTCGCATGATCAGGCCGAAGGCGCTGACCAAGTCCCAAAGCTCGACTTCGCGGATCGGTTCCTCGGCCGGGTCGCGTTGCCGGACCGGTAGGTCGTTCGCCTGCCGGGCGTATCGTTGCTGCCACTGGCGACTCTGATCTTCGAGCTCGTTGGCCGCGTCGCGGAACTTTTTGTATTCCAGAAGCCGCTCGACCAGTTCCTCGCGAGGGTCGTCCACTTGGTCGCCGATTTCGTCGGCTCGCGGGAGCACTTGCTGCGACTTGATCTCGATCAGCAGGCTGGCCATTGCAAGAAACTCGCCCACCGCGTTGACGTCCAACTGCTCGAGGACCTCCAGATATTCCAGATACTGGTCCGTGATCTTGGCGACGGGGATATCCGTGATGTCGACCTCCTGCTTTTTCACTAGATAGAGCAGCAGGTCGAGAGGTCCTCGAAACGTAGAGAGATCGACGCGAAAATCCATAAGTTACTTGCCTATATCTCGCATTATGCGCATATTATTTCTTATTCGATGGCGTGTACCGTATTCGTTATAATCGGCAAATTTTAACAGCCGCTTGAAGCTTTGTAGGTCAGGGCTCGCCCTGACGAAGTGAAGGCGTTCACTTACTATCACGGTTTTTTGCTCTTTCCCCCGATCAGGCGTCAGGGCAAGCCCTGACCTACAAGGATGCCTTTCGTCATTCAGGAAATCTGGGTAGAATCAGGCCATCAAGGACACATCCAACGTAAGGAGTAAACCGTGACAGACGATCCGCTTTGGGCACCGTGGCGCTTGGCCTATATTATCAGCGATAAAAACGAGAATGAGCCGGATCCCCCTCTGGAATTGCTGGAAGATGGGGAGGCGGGCTGCTTTCTCTGCATGGCGGCCGTCGATGACGATCTCAAAAAGCGGTATGTCGTCTACAGGTCCGAGCTGATTGTCGCCGTTTTGAATCTTTATCCTTACAACAATGGCCACGTCCTCGTCTCGCCACGTCGGCATGTTGCCGAGCTCGATCAGTTGACCGAAGCCGAGGAGCTGGAGCTTTCCCAGACGGTTCGGCTGATGGTCCGGAAGCTCAAAAAAGCGATCCAGCCCGAGGGTTTCAATATCGGGATAAATCTGGGCCACGTTGCCGGTGCCGGCCTGCCAGGCCATCTCCACTGGCACATCGTCCCTCGATGGGGGGGCGACACCAATTTCATGCCGATCGTCGGTCGCACGAACGTCATCCCGCAATCTCTCGATATTTTGTGGGGACTAATGACGGAATAGAGGATAGAGGTGCTTCCGCACCGGCGTATATACCACCCTAGAGTGGTAACTCCTTCCTTCTGCCTTCGACATTCGATGTTCGATATTCGATATTCGGAGTTCTTCCGGTTTTATCGATTTTCTGGATTTTCTGGAAAGTTCGGCCGATTCTGATTCTATGGGCCTCTCGGCAGATGCTCTGTCTTTCCAGGACGGGGTATTTTGAGAGAGTGCAAAGGAATCCCGTATCCAACTCAAAAAGGAACGCCGGCTCCGTGACGGACGCCCGCGTATTGATCCTCATTCGATGTCGCTTTGGTGATGCCCATCGATCGGACCCAGAAAGGAATCTACGATGAAATCAAAATACTTTGCCCTTTTGGCAATCATTGCGTTGGTCGGTTTTACCGGCTGCTGTAGCGAAGGAAGATGTGGTCTTCCTTTCGGTGGTGGACTGCTTGGCAATGATTGCTGCGACGAATGTTGCGACACAGGCTGTTGTGATACGGGCTGTGGCGAGACGTGCTGCGAAGAGCCGGCCCGATGTGGGCTGCTGGACCGCTGCTGTATTCCGTGTCGCCCGGCTCCCGAGATGGGCCCGATGACCGGCACGGTTGCCTATCCTTATTACACCCACCGCGGCCCGCGTGACTTCCTGGCGAAGAACCCGCCGAGCATTGGACCGTAAACGTCCCGCGATTTCGACTGAAAATAAAAAACGCCCGAGAGAGGTTTTCTCGGGCGTTTTG
>JASFHG010000535.1:0-3471 GCA_050123355.1 Planctomycetia bacterium | reverse complement strand
TCTGATTGCGATTGCATCGATGGGATGATAAGCTCCGAAAAGATCGAGGATTCGGAGCGCGGGGGACAGGGATCTGTCGCCCAGGAGATCTGTTGCCTCGGGGGTCTCGAATCGCTTCGAATAGATTGGGGCGTCGGCCGCCTGTCCATAGTCGATTTCGACGCGCGCGTTGAAGTACTCGGTGGCTCTGATTTCCATTATCAGCCTGGCGGTCTGAATGTCGAAACCGTTTTGGGCCACGACACTGTCCGGCTCATTTCTGTCGGCGCCGGAGAGAATATTCCCTTCGGCGTCGGTCTTCCACTCCCGCTCCAGGACAAGCGTATATCGGGGTCTTGCGAACCCGGAGAGGGTGAGGGCAAAGCGCCGGTCCTTCGTGGCGATGAAGAAGCCGTCCCTGTCGTAGCCCGCCGGGGGATTCGCATCGGCCTCGGAGACTTTTTTCTTCAGCGCCTCGGTCTCCGCTGACAACGTCTCGAGCGCCGTCTTCACTTTCTCGAGGTCTTTTGCGGTCGCATCTGCGCGGTCCTTTTCTATCGCTTTTTCTGCCTTGAGCGATGAAATTTCCGCCTGCAGGGCTTCGAGGGTTGCCGAAGCAGCGTCGATTCTCGCTCGGATGTCGCTGCCGGAAGCGCCTCCTGTCAAGTCATCGAGCGCTGACCGGAGCTCTTGCACGGCTGCCTCGATTTGTTTTTGTTTTGCACCGGCGTATTGAGCCCACCCGGTGGAACTTGAGAGAACGACCCACAGCATCGCTGCCCCGCGGAACAGCAACATACCCATTTTGTCAATCTTCATCAGACTACCTCTCGACAAACCGGAACATCACGGGAGCACTGCCTGCTTGAGCACGACATCCTTGAGCGCACCGGATTCATCATTTTTCTCTATGAACATAGGATATCCATAAGTCCATTGCACGGGTATACCCGACTTTTCGAACCGCTCCACGATATCATCTCGCCACGCTTTGGGCAACGTACCGCCATATTCGTTGGCAAGGAGCTCGCCGCTCTTTTCTTCATTGAGGGAGATTATCTTTTGCGCCTCCGCCAAGAGCTCGCCGATGCTCTTTCTGAGTAGTGCCGCGTCGGTGACCTTTATGATGTATTCCTCATCTTCCTTGACCACCCGGACGGCGTCTGTTTTGAGCAGCTGCCTTACGATGATGCGGCGCGCAATCACAGCGCGGCCTTCCGGCGATGCGCTGTTCGTTTCGATTGGCGCTTCGGCGAGGAATCCGGCCAAGTATCCGTCGAGGATGGCGACGGCGCATTCCGTCTCCGGTACCAATCCCAACGCTTGAAGCGCCGGGTCGAAAGCAAAGTGGATCGCGGCGAGGTCGGCATGCATCTCCACGAGCACCCCTTGGGTATCGGAGAACCAGGTCATGGTCTCCCGAGGCAGCGCCTTGCGGCTGCCGAGTTCGAATCCGATGACGTATTTCATGGCGTAGAAAGCCGTGTCCGCCGCGCGACGCCATTTGGCGCGGCGTGCGCGGAATATCCCCTCTTTCGGGAGCATCGTGGAAAGAAGCGCCTTGCGTGCCCTATCCTCGGCGTCCAGAACGTTCGTGAACAACATCACCTTGGATGGACCGCGTTTTTGACCGAAGGGTGACGGAAACCGAAATCCGGGCCTGGAAACGGCTCCGAACGGCGCCGCCGCGACCAAATGATATGCCGCCACGGTCGGAAGGATGATCTCTTTCGCGCGGCGTATAAACATTGCATTGCCGGGCAGACGGCGCTCGAAATAAGGGATAAGTTCCGATAATTTCTGTAAAATAGGCGTTTGGTCTCTGTCTTGGATCGCAACCAGGCCTTGAAAACGGCGGGGGGTGTCGGCGCCGTGCGTGGGACCGATGGGGCCGACAAAGGTTTCTACTTCGAGGGCGGCTGCGGTGAAGGTGTCGACAAATTGCGAAAAAGTCTCCGGGCTCGGAGCGGTCAGATATCCGGAGAGGGCTTCGCACCGGTCCTTTTCTGTTCGCTCTTCGCTGGAGGCGGTGCATTTCGAAATCGAACGTCCGATCTCTTCGAGGGCGGGGAGATGGTTCGTTTCGCTCGCCGTTTCAGAGGTGGTATTCTCTTCTATTTCCGTGTCGTTTTCATCGTGGTTTTTTCGCGGCCCGAATATGGGCACGCTGATGTCGGCGAGGAGCGCCTCGAGCTGTTCCAGGCGGTTGGCGCCGAGATCGGCCATGGCAAAATCGTCCATACCGAGATCTAACCCGCTGTCGAGCGCGGCCTTGGCTGCCGCGGCGAGTTCACCGGGGATGAAACCGGGGGGAATCCGCTCGCCGGTGAAAGGGTCGATAGGGCCCACGTTCAGGAAGAATCGCTTGGCGTAAGGCGCGATTTTTTTTCCGATGGAGGGGGGAACCCTGTCCTTGGCCGAGAGTATTCCGGCGAGGACGTTCCGGGTTCGAAGGATGCGGGAACCGGCCATTGCGAAATTTACAGTCTCTGTTTTGAGGACGGCCTGTTTCATTGTCAGGACAGTTGTTTTTCTATCGAGGGGTAGGCCTGCAAAATCGGGCACATCGAGGGGCAGAATACCCACCTCGCCGATTCGGGGAAATGCCTTCTCCTCCCGGTCCGCCGGCGGTTTGGTCGGCGTGATTTTCTTTTTTGCTGCCGAAGGTACCGTCTTCTGCGGAGGAGGTTTGGGCGTTTCCCTACAGCTGCAGGCGACAACGACGAATGCAATTACAATCCCGCCGATTGGTGAAAACACGTTGCTTCTCGTCATCGGTTGAACCGGGAGATGACCGTGTCAACAGGCCCTGCCGCTTCCGTCGGATAGTCGGATGTGAAGTGAAGTCCTCGGCTTTCCTTCCTTTTCAACGCGCAGTTTATGATGAGATCGGCCACGAGAGCGATATTGCGTAGCTCCAACAGATCGGCGGTGATGTGGTATTTCCAGTAGTATTCGCGAATCTCTTCGAGCATCATCTCGCTGCGCCTCTTGGCCCGAAGCAATCGACGATCAGAGCGAACGATCCCCACGTAGTTCCACATGTAACGACGCACTTCGTCCCAGTCTTGGGAGACGACGACGTTTTCGTCACTCGGCACGGCCTCACCCACCTGCCAGTCCGACACCTCGCCGAAGTCGGGACGTTCGATGAGGGGGACAATCTGGGCGGCAGTGTGGGCAAAGACCAACCCCTCGAGCAGCGAGTTGGACGCGAGGCGGTTTGCCCCGTGGAGGCCGGTAGCCGCCACCTCGCCGATGGCAAAGAGGCCTTTCACGGCTGTGCGACCGTCGAAAGCGGTCTTGAGTCCCCCGCAACTGTAGTGGGCGGCGGGCACCACCGGAATGGGGTCCTTTCGAATGTCCACGCCGTATTTTAGACAGGCAGCGCTGATATGGGGGAACCGGTGCAGCAGAAATTTACCGTCCAGGTGTGTGGCATCGAGAAAAACACAGTCTTCTCCCGAGCGCTTCATTTCATTGTCAATGGCC
>JASFHG010000534.1:0-3482 GCA_050123355.1 Planctomycetia bacterium | reverse complement strand
GGGGTGGTGCAGCCGGTGAGCATGGCGACCATCAGCCCGAACAGGAACGAAGTGATCAGCAGGAGACCGTCTCTTTGCCAAGATTTGCGGCGTATTTTTTGAAGGTTCATCGTAGACACAGCCCTTTGAGGGTTCGTTTACTGGATAGTTGGTGCGGAAAACCGGGAGACTATAGCATAAGCATGGTTGACCCCCAAGATCGATTTGGCCGCACGTTGCTTTGCTGTCTTGCGTATCCTGCCTATGTTGTCGCCATCGAGCCGTCGGATGGGGCGGCCAGCCTGGAAAACCGAGAAACGGGCGTTTCCAACTGAAATCCCTGGAGGGGTTGTGTCGATTAGCCGTAGTATGAGGCTCTCTAGTCGGACGCGGTGTGGACCGTCGCCCGAGAGGAGAGGATTTGCAGGGTTGGGCCAGTTATAAAAACATGAGTTCCACGTCGGAATCGCTGAAAAACGATCATGATACCCAGACCGGTCGAGGTATGTCCGGGTCGGGGTTTCGGATCGATGCGCCGCACTTTGTCGGGATGTCGCCCGAGTTTTCGCTCGGTCCGGTGCCGGTCCACACGGCCGGTGCGACGGCGGAACTTGCCCCGGATTCTCCGCCGGCGATTCCGCTGGTCCACTCGCGAGAACGGCTCCAACGTCAGGCGAACGAGTTGGGGGCTCGGCTCGAGACCCGATGTCGCGACCTCGATCAGCGTGAGGCCCAACTCAACACGCGTAGTGCCGAGTTTGAACGGGAGCTCCGTGCGGCCCGACTCTGGATCTCGGAGAAGCAGATCGAGCTTCGCGAGCGCGAGGAGCAAATCGACGCGCAGGCCAAGGCGTTTTCTCAAGCGGCCGTCTCTCAAACGACCCCGCCCGCCGAGCCGCGTTGCAATCGTCAAGATGATGAAGAACTACAGCGACGGTGTGAAGAGCTCAAGAAGATCGAGAGCAGTCTGCGGGACGCACGTTCCCAGCTCGAGGAGTGTCGATCCCAGTTGGTCCAGAAACGGGCCGAGTTCGACCACGAGATGGCCGGGCAGCGGAAGTTGCTGGAGCACTATCGGGCCGACGTCGAGGCCCAGCTTGACGCGAAGCGGAAAGAGCTCGACCGTCAAGCCCGAACGAACGAGCAGATTCGGGTCGTTCTAGAACGTTGTCGCGAAGAGATTGAGCAGAAGCACCGCGAGTCGCTCCAACTCCGGCTCGCGACCGAGGAGCTTTGGGTCCAGATGGCCGACGGCCTCCCGACCACCGCGATGCTCCAATCCCTCTCCAAAATCCGCTCCCGCCTCGCCGAAGAGTATCGCGCGGCCGAAGCGAGGATGGTTCGCCGTCCTCACAGCATGGCGAGCAACGTTGGCGGTTGATTTAACCAAGCCGAAATTGGGACGCTAGTCCCTATTTCGGATCCGACCCGAAATAGGGCACGCTTCGCGGCCCAATTCCGGCTTGACATGTTTGGTAACTTTTATAGTGCTGGCAAGATAAAATGAACCGTGCCCGCGTTGCATCGTATAAATGGCAGTGAAAATCGTTCCAAATAGTGGCTGTTTCACTATAAGCAAGCGTTTTTGTGCTGTTTACATGCAAGCTCAATTTATCCGGCCAGAGCAATAAATATCTAAGACTCAATAATCTAGTTTTTCAAACTTCACCCTTCAAACTTCTCCCTTCTTCTGAGTTGTCCACATGCGGCGTCGATGCGGTCGCCTTTGCGGTAGCGGGTGTGGACGGTTAGGCCGCGGCGTTCGAGTTCGGCGGCGAATTGGGCCGTTTGATTTGGTGAAGGCGTTTTGTATTCCAGGCCGGGGACCGGGTTGTAGGGGATCAGGTTGACCAAGGCACATCGCCCGGCGAGGAGTTCGGCGAGTCGAGCGGCGTCCTCTTTTCGGTCGTTAAGCCCGTCGATCAGGATATATTCGTACGTGACACGGCGGCCGGTCGCATCGAAGTAGGCGTCGGCCGCTTCGAGGATCCGGTCGATGCCGACCTTGCGGTTCGTGGGGATGAGTTGGTTGCGGGTGGCATCGTCGGAGGCGTGGAGCGAGACGGCCAGATGATACGCGACGTTTTCCTCGGCGAGGCGACGAATCCCCTCGGGCAGGCCGACCGTCGAGATCGTGACCCGACGTTGCCCGATGCCCAGGCCGGTGTCGCGAGTCGCGGTGGCCAGGGCGGCGAGCAGTGCGTCGAGGTTGGCCAGCGGCTCGCCCATCCCCATGACGACGATATGGCTGAGCCGTTCTTCTTCCTCCAGCAGAAGTTGGATTCGGAGGAGTTGCTCGACGATCTCGCCGGCCGAGAGGTTTCTTTCGACGCCGTCCAGCCCGCTGGCACAGAAGACGCAGCCCATCCCGCAGCCGACCTGCGTACTGATGCACGCGGTTCGATGCCCGCGATCGTCGCAGAGCAGGACGCACTCGATCCGGTGTCCGTCGGCCAGTTCGAGGAGCAGTTTACGTGTGCCATCGTCGGCCGCTTGGGTTGTGACGACCGTTGTCGCCCAGATCGTGGCCATCGTCGGGAGTTTTTCGCGGAGCGTTTTGGGCAGGTCGGTCATCTGCTCGAAGCTCTCGGCCCTTTGCTCGTAGATCCACCGCTCGATCTGCGCAGCCCGATAGCCGGGCAGCCCGTTTTCGATCACCCACCGCTTGAGTGCTTCCGACGAGAGGTCGAGGAGATGAGGGATATTTGGTGAATCGTTCATGAGTGAAAGCGTGTTTGGGACGTATTTATTGTGTTCACGTTCGTTAGCCGCGTGGGTTCATCCCCGCGATTCACGATCCATTGCCAATTCCGGTTGCGTTTTACCGGTCAGGAAAATTTTTGGGAAAAGTATCCCTGAAACTACTATTTGCCGTTAAAGCGCGGGCGTAAAGCCACGCGGCTAACGAGCGGTGGCACACGTGGCACGGGTTTGACTCATGCGGCGGTTTATAACTGGCTTCGTTCTTCGATCAGTTTTCGCACGGCTCCGGATTCGAGGGCCCATTCGAAAGCTTCCATGTGGGGGTAGAGCGCGTGGCTCAGGAACTTGACGGCCCAATTGACGGCCATGGGGCTGATCGTGATGACGGTCGCGCCGTATTGGTTCGCTTCCCACATCTCGATCGCCGTGCCCATCGACGCCTCGGGCACGAACGCGATCAGGACGTCGACGTCGCGGCACATGTGGTTGTGGTTGAAGAAGACCATCCGGCCGACCGTGTCGTCGTAGTTGATCGAGTCGGAGTGGTTGGCCAGCGGATCGTAAATTTCGGCGTCCGGGAACTGGTCCTGGAGCATTTTCTTGATCCGCGGTCGATAGTCCTGGTCGTGGAGCTCCGGCTCGGCCAACGACCCTTGCATGATTCCGGCGAGGAAGAATTTCATGTTTGGAAGTTTGAAGGGTGAAGTTTGAAGTGTGAAGTCCTATTTTATATACTATAGCTGATTTTCGGGGGGGTGAAAGTCCTGCCGGGGCCCTGGTTTGTCGTCGGGCCGAAAATA
>JASFHG010000533.1:0-3487 GCA_050123355.1 Planctomycetia bacterium | reverse complement strand
GCCGACTTGGCCGGCTCGGCACGCATCAAGTACCCGCCAAATGTGCGGATCATCCGAACCATGTGCAGCGGTCGTTTCGACCCGATGTTTGTTTTCAAGTCGCTTGCCCTTGGGGCCGACGGTGTCATGATGGCCGGGTGTCACCCGGGCGAATGTCACTATGTCGACCAGAACTACAAGGCGATGCGACGATACGCCATGATCAAGCAGATGTGCCGGATCATGGGTATCGAAGAGCAGCGGGTCCAACTCGTCTGGCGGTCGGCCGCCGAAGGGCAAGGTCTTGCCGAGTTCATCCACAAGATGACCGACGAGATACGTGAGTTGGGGCCGTTGAAGTGGCCGGAAAACTGGGCGGAGACCGCCGACCGAATCGCGTCACTGGAAGCCATTGCCAAAGAGCACCAAGAAGCATTGGAGGTCAAGATATGAGTGAAGCTACCGCAAAGAAAAAGGGAGTGCTCGCCGGATATTGGGCCGCGTCCTGTGGTGGATGCGAGATCTCCACGCTGGCGATCAACGAAAAGATCCTCGACGTCGCCGATGCGTTTGATATCGTTTTTTGGCCCTGTATCGTCGATGGCAAGGCCCGCGACGTCGAACAGATGGAAGATGGCGAAATTGACGTCTGCCTGTTCAACGGTGCGATCCGGACCAGCGAAAATGAATACATGGCCAAGCTGCTTCGCAAGAAGTCGAAGGTCATGATCGCCTATGGGTCATGTGCCTCGGAAGGCTGTATTCCCGGCCTTGGGAATATGTGTACGCGGGAAGAAATTTTCCAGACAAACTACGATGATAGCGTCTCGCTGGATAACCCCGAAAAGGTTCGTCCTCAGATGGAGTCGCAGGTTGAAGAAGGAACGTTGCACTTGCCCGTTCTGTACGATACGGTCAAGACGCTTGGTCAGACCGTCAAGGTTGACTATTTCCTGCCTGGTTGCCCGCCCGAAGCAGATCGGATTTGGGACGCGATCGAGGCGATTGTCTCGGGTAATCTTCCTCCAGCCGGATCGGTGATTGGGGTCAATACGACCGTGTGCGACGAGTGTCCCCGCAAACGTACCGAAAAGAAGGTCAAGAAATTTTACCGCACGTGGGAAATTATCCCCGATGAAGAGACCTGCCTCTTGGAGCAAGGGATTATCTGTGCCGGTATCGCGACGCGAGCCGGGTGTGGAGCCCAGTGTCCGAAGGTCAACTCGCCGTGCATCGGCTGCTATGGTCCCAACGACGGTGTCGAAGATTTCGGTGCCCAGTTCATGGGCGCGTTGGCGTCAGTTATCGATTCGGAAGACCCTGAAGAGATCGACCGGATTATTTCCGAAGGGATTCCGGACCCGATCGGAACGTTCTACAAATTCAGTCTTGCGAAGAGCTTTTTGCGTCGCAAGAAGGTTGAGTCATAAACGAGGAGATTCGAGACATGAAACGAATATCAATAGATCCCATCACCCGACTGGAAGGGCACGGGAAGATCGATATCTTCCTCGACGACAAGGGCGAAGTCGCGAATGCCTACCTTCAAATCCCCGAGCTTCGTGGTTTTGAGCGGTTCTGCATTGGCCGTCTTGCCGAAGACATGCCGAACCTGACGAACCGTATCTGCGGCGTTTGTCCTGAAGCCCACCACATGGCGGCGACCAAAGCACTTGATGGTGTTTTTGGTGTTGACCCGCCTCCGACCGCGAAGAAACTTCGAGAGATGTTCTACTCGATCTTCTTTGCCGTGGATCATACCACCCACTTTTATGCCCTCGCCGGTCCGGACTTCATCGTCGGTCCGACCGCGCCGAAGGCCGAACGAAACGTTTTGGGCGTGATCGCGAAGGTTGGCATGGATGTTGGCGGAAAAGTTCTGAACATGCGTAAGGTCGGGCACGACTTGATCCGCATGATTGGTGGCCGTCGCGTTCACCCGAACTGGGGTCTCCCTGGTGGTGTCTCTTGTGGTATTGATGAAGAAAAGCGGAAGGAGATCGAGGAAAAAGGTCGTGAAGCGATCGAGTTTGCCAAGTTCTCGCTCCAGGCTTTCAACGATATCGTCCTGAAGAACAGCGAGTATGTCGATCTGATTACCGGCGACGTCTATACCCACAAGACGTACAACATGGGCATGGTCGACGAGAACAACCATGTGAACTTCTACGATGGTAAGATTCGTGTCGTCGGTCCCGACGGCAAGGAACATGCCAAATACGATGCGTCCGACTACACGGAATACGTTGCCGAGCGTGTTGAACCGTGGTCGTACCTGAAGTTCCCGTATCTCAAGAAGGTCGGCTGGAAAGGTTTCGTCGACGGCGTCGATTCGGGCGTCTACAAAGCGACCCCGCTTTCCCGCCTGAATGCTTCCGATGGTATGGCGACTCCGCTGGCCCAGGCCGAGTACGAGAAGTTCTACGAGACTCTCGGTGGTAGCCCGGTCCATCACACGTTGGCCACGCACTGGGCACGCTTGATCGAGCTGCTCTACTCGGCCGAGCGCTGGGTCGAGTTGGCGACCGATCCCGAGATCACCAGCAAAGAGTATCGCGTGATCCCGACCGAGACTCCCAACGAGGGTGTCGGCTGTGTCGAAGCCCCGCGTGGTACGCTGACGCATCACTACTGGACCGACGAGCGTGGTCTTCTGACGAAGGTCAACCTGATCGTCGGCACGACCAACAACAACGCCCCGATCTGTATGTCGGTGAAACGGGCCGCCCAAGGCCTCATCCACGGTGGTAAGGTCGACGACGGCCTGTTGAACATGGTCGAGATGGCCTTCCGTGCCTATGACCCGTGCTTTGGTTGTGCAACCCACAGCCTGATGGGCCAGATGCCGCTGGAAGTCGCGATCCGCAACACCGAGGGCGAAGTCCTCGACCGCCTTTCGCAATTTATCCGTTAAAGCATTTCAATGGCGGCTTTGCCGCCACATCCAAAAGATATACCACAGCCCGACGGTCGGCCGGAGCCTAGTGTTCCGGCCGGCCGTCTTGGTTTCTTGATACGAAAGTCATGCATAAGTAAAATCATTGCCAACCGTATACCGGTCCGTTAGCCGCGCGACTTTATGTCCGCGTTCTAACTGTTCTATCATCAATTCCAGTAAAGCTTTATCGGTTGGTAAGTTTTTGAGAAATGCTTCCATAACCGCTTGGTATCGTTTAATCGCGGACATAAAGTCGCGCGGCTAACGAGCGATTACACGGTTGGAAGTGGTTTCACTTATGAGCGTTTTGTGCCGTAACTTACCATTTTAGGGCTGTCACAATCTGTCTCGAAGGTGTAGAATGTAGGGTTCGATAAAATCCATCCATTCACATAAAAATACCCCCCCTGCATGGCTGCTTCGAATATTACTGTCAAAGGGGCACGGGAACATAACCTGTGCAACATCGATATCACGCTCCCGAGGAACGAGCTGGTTTGCTTTACCGGCGTTTCCGGATCGGGGAAGAGCTCGCTGGCGTTTGATACGCTTTATGCCGAGGGGCAGCGA
>JASFHG010000532.1:0-3491 GCA_050123355.1 Planctomycetia bacterium | reverse complement strand
CTGGGTCCGCATTCTGGAGGGCGCTGCCCTACCGTTGGCAGCCGCAGCAGTCCTGGTCGGCACACTGTTCGGTGCACACGCAAAGCTATCCGCAGTCGCGACCGCCGTACTTCTGGCCATGGAATCGATGGGACGCCTGTTCGAGCTCATCGGTCGCCACCGCTCCGGTGTCCTCAGCGCGGTGGAAGACAACCAACAAATCGCGCTGGCTGCTTCGTGGAAGGACAACTCCGAGTTCGCGGCCAAGATAAAACATTTTACAATGTTCCTCGAATGGGCGCGTTATCCAATCGCCGTCGCTGTTTCGATGCTCACGTACTTTGTTACCTCAGGAACCTTCGCCGATAGTCTCCTCGCATTCTCAACAGCCCTCGTCGGTGTGAATCCCCGCATTCTCAGAATGGCCACCGGGGATTCACATCTTTCGACCGCACTCATCGCGTCAAAGCGCGGAATCTCCGTACGGGACGCCCACGCGGTCGATGCATTGGCGCACGCGGATGTCGCCATCTTCATCGGCAAAAGATCGCTGCTCGATCAACCGAAGCGGGTGGTGGACTGGAAGACGCTTCCCGAGGTCAATGCGCAAACCCTTCTGGACGCATTGCTCACCGTGGAATCCAATGTCGAAGGTGCCATTGCGACGGCCGTCACCGATTTTGCAAAATCCCAAAACGCCAGGGCGGACACCACCACGGAAGTGACGCCGATCCCAGGACTCGGCGTTATCGGCGCCACGCCTTGGGGACGACTTATCGTCGGCAGTAGAAATCTCTTATTGAAGAACGACGTCATGACGGGTCGACTTGAAAAAGAAGCGACATCTATCGAGGCAAGCGGAAGACGGGCGATTTTCGTTTCCCTGGATGATAATCTGGTTGCGGTTTTCGGGATTGAAGAAACCATCGTCCCCGAAGCCGCGGAAAGCATCACCGCCTTGAAGCATCTCGGGATAGCGTCCGGCATCACCACGTCTGCCGAGGTGCTGGCCGCTGAATCGCTGGCGAACCGAATCGGTATAGAGACGGTATTCTTCAACGCCGGCGAAGAAAAACTGGAGCGCGTGCTCAAGAGCATCGACGCGAGAGGGGACAACGCCGTGCTCATCGGTCACGGTTCTGCTTTCGAAGAGCACCTTCGCGCCGCCACAGCCGCCATCGCCATCGGAAACACAGAAAAAACCCAAGCCGGCTTCGACACGGAGAGCCGCGACGTTTCTCTGGTGCCGTGGCTCATCGGTCGAGCGCGCCGGGCGAACCTGAGTATTCTCGTGAATCTCGTCTTCGGCACCGGCGTCGTGCTCTGTTCGTTGGGCATCGCCGCCAGCTGGTTCTCCCCCGCTGTGGTGTTGTTGGCCGGAAGTGCCGGTGCCATCTCTGCCGCGATTACGACCTTCAACGCACCGTATCCTTTGGCGACCAAAATCATAAGACAGGTGACCGCGCCTTTTGCCGCAATCCGGAATTTTACGAAGAGCAAAATGAAAAGAAGCATCTGACCAGACGCGCGCTCATCAAGTCAAAACGCTCTTCCTGGCTTTGTCACTTCAAATGCTTTTTTCCGTGATGGCTGTGACGTCACGTACATCCTGATTGTCGCTGTCCGACCGGATGAGGTCCCGTTTGAAGACAAGCGTTCGATACGGGAATGGGATTTCGATCCCGGAATGATCAAATCGTTTCTTGATTTCTTCCAACAGCCAGTACCGGGTCGTCCAGAGGACATCCATATCCGGAACCCAGACATAAATACGCCACATGATAGCGGAGTCGCCATGTGCGATTACCCGCACCCACGGTAGCTCGGCATCTTGCTTGCGCTGAGGACAATCAAGGGCGACCTGTTCGAGAACCCTCCGCGCTTGATCCAAGTCGGTGTCGAAGCTGACCCCGACTTCAACGCGGCACAACACGGTGGGGTCAACAATCGAGTGATTGACGATTGAAATACTGTCGAGCTTCTCGTTTGGAATGATGAGACGTTTGTGCTCCCAGGTCACGACGATGGTGTGCCGAAGGGTGAGATCCTCCACTTCGCCATATTCGTTCTCGATGGTGACTTTGTCCCCGATGCGGATGGGTCGGTATATCGCGAGTGCCAATCCCGAAACGAGATTGGATATAGTGGATTTGGCGGCAAAACCGATGATGAGCGCGGTGATCCCGGCGCCGGCCGCAACTGTGCCGAGCACCACACGAAGCTGGGGCACCTGATAAGCGTAAATGATAAATGCAACCAACAGGAGGAGCAGGGTTTTGAAATGAACGAAGTATCGAATAACCGTAGGGTCGACCCTGCGCTTCAGGCGGCCGAACGCCCAGCGCGAACGACGAATGAAGTAGGTCAGCACCCGAGAAACAACCAACGTACAGACCGTATAGATTGCCGCCAGGAACAGCGCCCCTTGAAGCGTTGACGGATCGCTCAATCCCGTTGTAGTAACCCAGTTCCAGTACATCGGATCACTCCTTATAGCGTCTTTGCCAAACCGATTCAGTCGTCGTCATCGTTTCCGGTTGAAAGCCACGTCGATTAACATCCCCATCGACCGGAGTGTCAAGGGTGGACCGCGGAGGTGCTTCATAAAAAGAGCCTGAAGGAAGAACGATGCGAGGAGGCGCAACGCAGCCCAAGGTGATGGAACAAGCGAGATGAGGCCCGATTTTCCAGACGCTGCGCCAAGGCACCGTCCCACAAGACATGAAATATGCGCTTGTTTTTTTGCGAATTCAGGTTGGAAATTAAACGATTACAACGACCTTTTTACAGGCATTAGTGCAGCCGTCGTTGTCGATGTCGTTGCCGTCATCACACTCCTCGTACTGCTCGAACAACACATTGTCACCGCAACGGGGTCCGATGGTGCAACCGAAGTCGCACTCGCCGTAGCCGCCGTCGTTTTCGAGGTCGTCACACTCCTCATACTCTTTCTGCAGCAGGCCATCTCCGCAGTGTGGGGCGATGGTACAATCCGGGTTGCAGCCGCCGTAACTACCGTCGTTGATGCCGTCGTCACACTGTTCCCCCGCAAGATGGGCCACGACACCGTCACCGCAGTTGGCCGGTTTGATACAGCCCGGTCCGCAAGCGTCGTCGCTGCCGTCACCGTACGAACTATCGTTCACACCGTTGTCGCACTATTCGTAATCTTCCTGCAGAATCCCGTCGCCGCAGCGCGGTCCGATGACGCACCCTTCGGCACACCCCCCGTACTCGCCGGCCAAAATGCCGTCATCACACTGCTCACCCGGTGTCATGACGCCGTCACCGCAGATCGGTTTACAGTCGCTCTCGGCGGCGTTGAACCCGCTGAGGGTAAGTTTATAGGAAGAAGAGGTCAACTTGCGCTCTGCCTGAAATACGACGATTTCATAAACCTGGCCGTTCTGCAGACCGAAACGCGCCTCCGCCGCCGCATCCGTGTTCCCCCCGGGGTTGAGGACAATATCGCCCGCAACCGGAATGTGGATACCGCCGATATCCACCGCAAG
>JASFHG010000531.1:0-3491 GCA_050123355.1 Planctomycetia bacterium | reverse complement strand
GATTGTAAGATATTTAAAGTTACAAGCGGTTTAACGTTTTTTCCTGAAAAACCGGCCTTCCGTTGGTCGGCCTCGTAACTTTGAATACCTGAGAGTCTATAAATAACTGAAAACTGAACACCGAAAACCGAACACTGAAAACTTTTGCTATGGTAGAGCTTGGCGTAAATATTGATCATGTCGCGACGGTGCGGCAGGCACGTAAGACGAATGAACCCGACCCGGTTTGGGCGGCCGCACTGGCCGAGCTGGCGGGAGCGGACGGGATCACGATCCATCTGCGAGAGGACCGTCGCCATATCCAGGAACGGGATCTGTCCATCCTGCGAGCGACGACCACCGTGAAGTTGAACCTCGAGATGGCGTGCGAGGAAGAGGTCATCACGATCGCTTGTCGTACGAAGCCGGATCAGGCGACCTTGGTGCCCGAGCGGCGTGAAGAGATCACGACCGAAGGGGGTCTGGACATCATTAGTGCCCAGGACCGTGTGAAAGCGACGATCGAGCAGCTTCGTGAGCATGGGATTGTGGTCAGCCTGTTTCTGGATCCTGACCCGGCCCAGATCGAGATGGCCGCCAAGCTCGGTGCCGACGCGGTCGAGCTGCACACCGGTCAGTACGCTCTTGCCCGTCCTGGTGAGGATCAGCTTGCCGAGCTGGAAACGCTCAAGGAGGCAGGCCACCTGGTCCGAGCGGCCGGGATGACGCTCCACGCCGGGCACGGCTTGACGTATCGAAATGTCTGTCCCGTAGCCCAAATCGAGGGGATGCACGAGCTGAATATCGGCCATAGCATCATTGCCAGGGCCATTATGGTCGGGATGCGTGAGGCGGTCAGCGAGATGAAACGGTTGATAAACGGATAGCAAGCTGTTAAACTTCTGATTGTAGGGTGCGTCGAGACGCACCTTTTGGTTGGTGCTTCCGCACCAGTTGGAAATCCGCTTCCGTTGGGCGCTGACGCGAAGAGGTAGATATACCTTTATGGATTCTGAAGGTGCGTCCAGACGCACCCTACGTTTTGTGTAGGGAATAAACAAGATAGACAAAAACCAGGGAGAATTATCCATGGCTAAACGAGGAGAAGAATTTGCGGGCCTGTCGGTCGCGATGGTGACGCCGCTGAAGCATGGTGAGGTCGACTACGATCGGATCGGCCGGCAGGTTGAGTTCCAAATTGAGGCGGGCACGACTTGCATCTGCCCCGTCGGTACGACCGGCGAATCGCCGACCGTCTCGCACGAAGAACATGAAAAGATTATCTCGGCCATGGTCGAAGCGGCCGCCGGCAAGATCAAGGTCATGCCCGGTACCGGCTCGAACAGCACGACCGAAGCGGTCCGACTCACCCGCTGGGCAGCCCAGGCAGGTGCCGACGCGGCTCTGGTCGTCGCGCCCTACTACAACAAGCCGACCCAAGAAGGCTTTTTCTTGCACTTCAAGGAACTGGCCGATGCGGTCGAGATCCCGATTTGTGTCTATAACATTCCTGGCCGAACCGGGAAGAACATCGAGCCGGATACGATCGCCCGTATGGCCGAGGCGTGCCCGAACATCACGCTGGTCAAGGAAGCGACCGGGTCGATGGACCAAGCATCGCAGATCCTGGCCATCACGGACCTGACCGTCCTCAGCGGCGACGACAGCCTGACGCTGCCGCTGCTCTCGATGGGGGGAAGTGGTGTGATCTCGGTCGTCGGCAACATCCTGCCGCGAGACATGATCGAGCTGATCGACGCCTTCAACGCCGGCGACATGGCCAAGGCCCAGGCCGCGCACCACAAGCTCTTCCCCTTATGCCGCGACATGCTCGGCATGGCGACCAACCCGATCCCGATCAAGGCCGCGATGGAGATGCTCGGCCGCGACACCGGCGAGCTCCGCATGCCGATGGTCGCATTGACCGACGCCCAAAAAGCCGACCTCCGCAAAACGCTCGAAGCGTACGGAGCGTTGTAGAAAACATTATTTACCACGTCTCAAGCCGACTCTCTGCCACGGCAGAGAGTCGGATCCGAACTTCTGCTTCGCAAAAGTTCGGCTTAACGGCATCCATAAAAAATAAAAACGCCCCTTCGCAAAGCATTTTTGCTTTGCGAAGGGGCGTTTGTTTTTTGGTTTTGATGACGCCAAGATTCTTGGCGATTATTTTTTCTTGATTCCCATCCAACCAAGGGCCAGCAGGGCGGTAAAGAGCAGGGCGGCAGTGCTCGGTTCGGGCACGGCACCGACTTGCAGGATCGTGTATCCGGTCAGGTTGCCGGTCTCTTGGTAGGTGAGCATGTAGTCGACACCATTGGTTGCATCGATCAAGTCGGCCCACGCCTCGGTCGACTCGTTCCAATATTGGAGATTGTCATTGCCGTTGATCAGGTCGCAAAACTGGCTCAACGAATCGTCCGCATCACCCAACAAGGCCAGCTTCCCGCCGGTCGACATGCGGACACGGTTGGTCGAAGGTTCCAGGAGATGGAGCCCGTTTCCGATGCTGACCAAGCCGTGGTCCGTGATGGTGATGATGCCGATGGTCGTTGGTTCAAAGGGATCGTCTCCTTCACCATCTCCAATCGGCATGCCTTCATTAGGATCAGGGACTCCTATTTTTACGAAACCATTGTTGGTCCATGTCGAACCTTCTCCCGAGACCAAAATGGAGCCGTAGGCATCTGTATCCACATGATGGCTGATATAAGCGTTGTTGTTGGAAACCGTTGCTCCATCAGTTATCTCCATTTGCACGGTCATGCAGATGAGGCCGTTACAAATATCCAAATCGCCGCTGTTGGTCCATGTTGTATTTGTTCCGGAAATAGTAGTCATCACTTGAGACATTTCGGTCGCTAGGATGGCGCCATTGCAACTGACGCTGGCACCATCGCTGATATTAAGTGAGCCTTTTTCTATGGAAAGGAAATTGCTGACGGTCAAGGTGGAATTTGTGCCGGAAACATCCAAACTTCCTATGCCTTCTTGAAAACTGCCTTCATAACGACCTGCGCGCAGGGTATCGGAAGAGACACTTCCTCCGCTAAGAATATGTAGTTCACCAAAAGCTCCCATATCTGCCAAAGTAATCGGTCCACTGTTTGTCCATGTTGCATCTTGCGAAATCGTTACCTTGCCGGTTGAGTTCCCATTAGAACCGATGTAACACGAGTAGGTTGTCCATGTCGTGCCGGCTCCGGAAAAGGTCGCTGTTCCGTTAAAACAGTTTATACCAATCTTGCATCCATTAGAGAAAATATCGCTGCCACCATCCACGGCAAGAGTGCCGTCGCCCATGGTTTCTTCGGGAAGTCCTTCCATACAACCGCCAATAATTGAATTGGTTTCGGACGTCCAGCTTGCCGGATCGCTCGGCCAAACGACGCCCGTGGTGCTGATTGTCGCCTGGGCCGAAGAGAGTGTAAGCAGAACAATTCCGAGAGCCAGTGTGGTTGCTAATCTCATGAGACAGTCTCCTTGCTTGCGCGTTAGAAAAAGAGCGCTCT
>JASFHG010000530.1:0-3505 GCA_050123355.1 Planctomycetia bacterium | reverse complement strand
ATTTTGAGTGATCAGCCCAGCACGGATTATTCCCAACCGACCGACAGTACTCCACAAGAGAGCCATCCGCTCGACAATCAACCGCTGGAGAATCCGGCGGTTCCGGTAATCCCGGCTGCTCCCGGCGAGCCGTCGGATCCGACCCCGGACCAGTTGACTCCTCGGCCCGAGCCGGAGACCCAGGCCAAAACCAAAGGCTTTCCGAAGCCCGAGACGGCCAGCTTTGCCGGCATCACGCCGGGCGAATCGACCATCGATCAAGTAGAGAAGGCTTGGGGCAATCCGGCCGAAGTCGTGCGACAAGATGGCGTATCGGTGCATCGCTATAAGATCAAGCCGTTCGAGCGGATTGAAGTGGTCTTCAAGGGCAATCGGGTCATGACGATCATCGTCCGACTCGAGGATTCGCTTCCCGCCGACAAGTTGGCGAAGGAACTGAGGATCAACGATATTTCGCCGGTCTTTGTTTCGGGCGAGTTGGGCGAGATTCTCGGCCAGGCGTTTCCCGAGCGAGGTGTCCTTTTCGCGTTCGATCAAAATGCTCCGACGACCGATGGCCCGGCCAATCCGGTGTCGGAGATCGTGCTCGAGCCGTTGGGACCGGATCCGTTCGTGTTGCGTGCCGAGTCGCGGTTGGATTCTCACTTTGAGGAAAATCTCCACGATCTGGAGTTGGCGATCCAGTTGTCTCCGAACCACGCACGAGCGCAGTGGTTGTACTCGCGAGTTTTGTGTGCGGTCGGTCGTACGAAGGACGCGGTCGCCGCGATCCGCAAAGCGATCCAAGCCGAAGAGAAAAACGCCCAGTATCGTATCACCTATGCCCAAATTTTGGACCAGCTGGGCGATCAGGTGGGAGCTTCGAAACAGGCCGCGGCGGCAGTGGAATACAGTAAGAAGTATCCTCATATCCAAGGCCGGGCTCTTTGTCTACTGGGCGATCTGTTCAATGCCTCGCCCACGCCCGATATGGGGAAGGCGCTGAAATATCACATGGCGGCGATCAAGACGGTCGAGCCGATATTGAGCAACCGTCACCCGGCGGTCCGAAAGATCGCGAAAGAGGTCGCGATCGATGCCCACCTCGGTGCCGCGTCGGATATTGCCTGGGGTAAGTGGTCAAACAAAGGCAAGGCGGTCGATCGTTGGACCGCCTTGGCCGCCGCGTTTGCCGAAGAGTTGATCGCCAACGATGGCGGTACCGACGAGCATCGGTTCCGCGTGGCGACTCGCTCGTTGGCCTCGTATGTCGGGGCCGAGGGCGCGCTCGACCCGACCGAATGGGCCGAAGAAGCGGTCCGCGTCGGGCAGCGGTTGATCGATCAGGCGGTTGATCCGATCGTTCGCCAGCAGCTTTCGTGGGAGACCGGCATGGCTGTCTTCAATGCGGTCCAGGTTTGCCAGGCACGCAAGGACCAAGAAGCGTCGCTCCGATATGGAGAGATCGCGTCGAAGTACTTGACGGCCGGACTCCTTGAAAATGAACCGGAGCAAAGCTACTTGCTCGGACGACTCCAGTTCCGACTGGGCACGATCCACGCCCTGACGAAGAACGATCATGCAACGGCCGTCACCTATTACGAGCAAGCGGTCAAGTTCTTCCAGCAGCCGGTCCCGAACCAGGACCCGTTGGAAGTCGGTCGTCAAGGCGAAGCGTACGTCAGCATGGGCGTCTCTTTCTGGGAAACGGGCCGCCAGGACGAGGCGATCGAGATGACCAAGCAAGGGGCCGAATTCGTGAAGCAGGCCGTCGAGGCGGGCGCGATGCCCCGCTCGGCACTGATCGTGCCTTTCGAAAATCTGGCCAACATGCAGCGATACCAGGGCCAAGCCAGCGCGGCCGCCAAGTCGCAAAAGATCGCCGATATGCTCCGAAAGAGCCAGACGCAATCGGCCAACAAGCCCACGGGCAAAACGCAACGGTAGCGGCGTTTTAAGAAAATATCAAGGAAGTTGTTCTCCGAAGAAGCAGCGGAGTCCTGTCAAGTATGGGGCTTCGCTGCTTCTGTTTTTAGAGCTGGGCAGAGATCGGACTTTCTATTTCTTCTTTTTCCACAAGATCCACATTGTAGCCAGCACGAGCAGCATGCTCAACGTTGCCGGTTCGGGGACGGTTGCGGAGGCGACGGTGTGGGTTTGCCAGTTGCTTGCAAGGATCGTCGCATCGGAGGCGTCGACCTGGCCGTCGTAGTTAAAGTCGCCCATCGACCAGGTTGCTCTTGGCGATCCGTCGGTGCTTGCCTGCCAATTTCCGGCCAAAATGGTCGCGTCGGAGCTGTTGACCCAACCGTCGCCGTTGGCGTCGCCGGGGAGCGTGATCAGCGTATTGCCGGAGAGTGCGTCCCATGCAACCAGCAGATTTCGCGTTGTCGTATCGAAGCTGTCCCACACACCGGCCACATTGAGCCAGTCGAGCGAATTGAGTTCATAGAGCAGGGCCGCCACATCACTGCCGTCGAGGTTCGCGGCTCCGGCAAACGACAGCGTTTCGAGGTCGTCGGCCTTGTGCATGGACGAGAGGTCCGAAATCTGAATGAAATCGACGCCGCTCAGGTCGAGATCGAGCACGCCGTTCAGCTCGGCAACTCCAACGTAAGAGGAAGAATTGCCGTTCATGATCGAGTTGAACGCGTCTTGGTCCAGCGTCGCTCGTGGCAGAAGGACGGTGGTGACGGGGTTGTTGGCGAAATTGGCTCGATAAAGCGATGGCAGGTTGGCGTTGCGAAGGTCGACCGTTTGAATCTGGTTGTTTTGCAGGTACAGATATTTCATGGTGTCCAGACCGGCCATAGGCGAAATGTCGACAATCTGATTGTATTCCAAATGCAGGGTAATCGTGCTCGACAGCCCGGCGACCGCCGAGATGTCGGTGAGGTTGTTGTTGTCGAGGTAGATCGAGGAGACTTCGGTCATGTCGGCGACGGCCGAGATGTCGCTGATCGAGTTGTGAGACAGCGTCAGGGAGGTCAAGTTGGTCAGCCCGGCGATCGGCGTGATATTGGTGACATTGTTGTTGCCTACATCCAACGTCACAAGATTGGTCAGCCCGGCGACCGGCGCGAGGTTGGAAATGCTGTTGTCGTTCAGGAACAAGGAGTGCAGGTTGGTGAGGCCTGCCACGGCCGCGACGTTGCCGAGGTTGTTGGAGTCCAAGTGCAACTTTTCCAGTTGGGTCATCCCGGCTAGCGGCGTGATGTTGCTGAAATTGTTGTCGGTCAGAATCAGTTCTTTCATGCCGGTCAGGCTCGGCACGTACGAGAGGCTGGTCACGCCATTATGGGCGACGTCCAAAACGGTGAGTGTCGTCAGCCCGGCGATCGGGGAAAGGCTGGTGATGTTATCATTTCTCATCCTGAGTTCGAGCAGATTGACAGCATATTCCATCCCCACGAGATTGCCGATGTTGCGGCTGGAGCCATTGAGCACACCGTCGAAGCTCGCCATGTGCGCATCCGTAATCAGACCGGTCGGTAGGCTCAATTCCTCTCTTATGAATGCTTCCAAA
>JASFHG010000529.1:0-3522 GCA_050123355.1 Planctomycetia bacterium | reverse complement strand
CATCGTATTCCAGGCCAGTATTAGAGAACACGGCCGATGTCAGGTAAGGCTCATCAGTTACCGTGATGTTTGCCGGCCGGATGTTGTGGTAGAGCTCCCCTTGTGCATGCACTTTGCACAGTTCCGAGAATAGGCATTTGGCCAGGATCAGGGTGTCTTGCAGATCGAGCGGACCGCGATCCAGTCGCTCGCGAAGCGAGATCATTGGAACGGACGTTTGCGCTGCGTTAAACTGCTCCGCTTTCTGACCAATCGGCCTTTCCTCGGACGGCGGTAGCGGCAACGACGCTATGGTGTCGGTTTGCAAGCTGGTGTGGGGCGAGTCTTCCATCTGTTTCCCGGAGTTACGACTGACGGATTACCCAATATTGAACGAAAAAAACTCTTTGTAAACATAGCTTTTTATTGTTCTATGCCACACCTCATCTTGGCAACGGCGACAAGCCTGCAATGTCGTAGAAAAGAGGGGGGGTGGCTGTGATATTGATACCAACCCTACAGAGAATGCCCCCCATAGATGCTGTTGTCTGCGGACTGTTCGGTATAACTGGCCTGATGCGAAAATTGCGGAGACGCTACATACTAACCATCGTCAGTACTCCTTCTGTGTCCCATCAGCCATTATGTCACGCACAACACGATTACAACTTTCCCACTCGTTGCGTAGTTGCTCAATGCGGACAGGAACACCTGCCATATGTCCCGCACAAATCAAGTCTTCAATTTCCGTTACAGCTGACACAAGGCTGTTGGCAGATACACTTGCCGCAGTTCCTTTGACGCAATGCAAAATACGCGAGATTAGTTCTGTATCGTTAAGCTCTTGAGCCCTCTCCAGCTCTGCCAGCTGTTCCGGAATCTGTTGCTGGAACTTTTTCAATACCCGCTCGACAAGCTGGATGTTCCCCATGCAACGATTACGCAGCTCTTTTATGTTCAACCGTTTGTCAGGCTGGTGTTTTGCGGGCGATCGGTAAATACCAGCATTGCGGAAGTCAGGAGTATCAGACCTTGATGTCATGGTATTTTACCCGTGAGATTAAATGTTTATCCTGCTGCTACAGAATATCTGAGCTAGACTTTTTAAAAAGCATACCTGCTAACTATACTTTAGCTTACAGCAGAACATCGGGATCTACATTTAGGTTGAGTTTGTGAATAAATATCCTCAGGCTCAGCACCACATTCTGACTCCACTTTTACTGTTGAATTTTCTGCTTGCTCGCATACTGGTTCAGATATAACGACTATGCGGATGATACCCACTAGTCGCAAAAGATGGTGGATTTGGCTCCGTTGCTAACCGAGCGGCAAGCAACGGAGAATTTCAAGGGCAAGTTCCAAAAATAAGAAGATGGATGAAATCCCCTTACACCCGACGGTGGTCGACCGCCTCCGCGAGTACTTCGACCGAACCAAGCCGAAGGCAAGCAAGCCCATCTTCCCGCTCCGCTCCCCTGGCGGCGGCCTGCGATCGACTTCCCGTCCCGACTTCCGAGGTTCCTTCACTTCTTGTATTCCCATGATGATACGAACAAGTATCTGTAATCTTTTAGGGGTTGTTTTAGTGTGTAGCTCTTCCTGTTTTGAATGACTTGAAAATAACCATGCAGGACGAACTTCCCGTCAAGATTATCTGGGGCAGCGATGTCTTTCGGAAACACCGCATGGACGGACCCTTGGGATTGGGGATTCCAGAAGACAAGCTCACGACCAGTGGGGAAATCTCGCCCGGCTCGTGCCGAGCAGAACATCAACCGTCCACTTCCTCAAGTAGAGCGAACTTTCGACCGAGTAGACCCCCGGCGTCATTTTTCCGAGGATCAAAAACTTCAAGAACGCCACAGAGAGGCAATACCAGACCACTTGGAGCGGGACGGCGATCAAAACGGCGACCATCATCCAGAGGGTTCCCCCCAAGGCCCCGGTAAACAGAATCATCGCCACCGAAGGAATCGTCGTAACCAAGGCAGCGATCTCCAGCAGGACGATCAGAAATATGTGAATCAAACCGAACAGGAACGGATGGCGACGGGCAGCCTGCTGATCGCCGATCTCGGGCAGCTCGACCTCGGCAAGCCTACCTGGCGAACCGCGACGTGCCTTGCCGCTGGGAATCATTTCCCCTTCCGGCAGCAGAGAGAGGTCATCGAGCCGGGAGTCATCTTCCATGCACGAATAAAGGTCGAGATTCGAGTGGATGCCGACAAAACAACGGTTCCCGATTTCGATCGGGCCTAGCACCAGCATGCCGTCTTCTACCCGATACCTCAGTTCTATTTGGACGTAGCGTACAACGATTTTACCTTTACCGCAGGCCATTTCATCAGTCCGCTCGAGTGGGAATCCTATATGGCCCCGAAAAATTTCTTCTATTCTCATTCCTATGCGTTCATGTATGCGGTGCCTGGCACCTTGACCGGTGGCATGTTGTCTTGGGACTTCTCGGACCAGGCTCAGGTCTATGCAGGATTTCACCGTGGTGGCGACCAATTCACCGACACGGATGGCTTGAACGCCCTGAACTTCATCGGCGGCGGAAGTTGGGAAAGCAAAGATGGCAATACCTACATTGAATGCGGTGTCGATGTCGAGGAAAACGGGCACCATGACCAAGTTGTCATGGGAGCTCTTTCACTCCATCGCAGGCTTAACTGCTGCACGGAATGGATGATTGAATATGTTGTTGGCCACAAGGAAGTTTGCGGAAACGATTGGTATGGTATCAATCAACACCTGATTCGCAAAATCAATAACTGCTGGTCGATCGGTGCGCGTTTCGAGTGGTTCCGCGATGACGACGGCGACGTCGTCCTCGGATTTCGCGAGCCTCATCAAGCCCCCGGCCCCTATATCGGAAATTTCTGGGAATTGACCTTTGGTGTCAACTGGCAACCACGAGAAAAACTGATCATCCGAAACGAAATTCGATGGGACTGGTACACGGCCGATCACCCTGGTGGACCACTGCCATTTGATGCCGGAGACAAGAGTCAACAATTTCTCTATGGGATCGACCTCATTTACCTCTTCTAACCCAAAATCTGCTTAAAGGACATTTCAAAACCTCAATTTGGACTGCAAGCGGTCTTTTTATTCGCCGGACTTCGTTGCAAAATCTCGCCATATCGCCCAATAGGTCTGCGATTTTGCTCCTTGCCGGCGAAACAAAAATCCTCGCTTTCGTCTTCAAAGCAGGTTTTGAAACGCCCTCTAGAATAATATAATCCTTTCGTAAAAAACGCCTATCTTGTTTTTTGCAGGATGGGCGTTTTCCTTTGGTTTTCGATACCACTGCTCGACATCACTCACGTAGAAGTAAAACGGCCTCCTTACGTTGTCTTTCTTCTTCTGAGGAATTAATGGGGTGATGCTCCTCAATCTTATGCCTTCACGGACAAGTTATTCGGTTTTGGGTGAAAATTGTCCTTGCTTTCGGTTGCAAAGGGTGATGGAGCGTTTCAGCAACTCGCACCTCCCATACGACGCCAAGCGTAGGGCACGTCAGGGTGTGCCATTGGG